>CAILKC010000600.1 GCA_903834675.1 uncultured Victivallales bacterium
CCCGCCGCCGCCCTGGAGCCCGCGATGCCCAGCCCGTTTCGGGCGGGTTCGCGGTATCCCGCCGCCGCCCTGGAGCCCGCGATGCCCAGCCCGTTTCGGGCGGGTTCGCGGTATCCCCATTTACGGCGGAAGCCCCGGCAGGGCCGGTGCGGACCGCCGGCTCCAGCGTGCCTACCACCCGGAAAAAGAAACAGCCCTGAACCGCCCTGGGCAGCCCGGCACAGGGGTAGTCAGGCGGGCCAGCCAGCGCTACATTCCAGCTCAGCCAGGCCAGTCCATGTTGGCAAGCATGCGCCCTCGTCGTGGCGACAGCGGTGGCATGCCCCGGCATCTGACGCCTGCGGCGCGGGAGACCTGATTGCCGTGTACACCCTGAAACCACCTCGGATCCTGATGCATGAAGAAGTCGCCGCAAATCCCGTCTACCGGGCCCGAGTGGAGCGTGTCGCCAGGGCGGTGCAGACGCCGGTCACCCCGGAGGTGTTCGCCGACCGCGACCTGCCAGACCTGCTCGCTGGCGGCTTGGCAGCCGGTCGCCAGGCCATGGGCACCATGGGCCTGGTCCCAGACCCCATCCTGCTGTTCAACACCTTCCGTTTCGACGGGCGAGGCGAGGAGAGACTGCAGCAGTTCAAGGAAGCCGACCGCAAACGCTGGGAAGGCACGCTGCGGGAACTGCTTGGCGACCGGGCTTTCCAGTGGGCAAACTACAACCAAGAGGGCGACGCGCACCGGCACGACAAGGTCTGCCGGCCCTGCTGGCGCATCCACACCCAGAACGGCTGCGTCCACAAGTGTGCCTACTGCGGCCTTGGCGGCCTGCTGATCGCCGCCGTCAACATCGAGGATTACTGTCACTGGCTGGGGAAGTTGGCGGAGCGCCACCCCTGGCAACTCACCTACCTGCTTGACGACGACGGCGACCCGCCCTGCCTGGAACCCGAACTGGGTACCCTCGGCCCCCTCATCGAGTTCTTCGGCACCCTCAAAGACCGCTACCTCATCATCCATACCAAGACCTGGAACACCGCCTGGTTGAAGGACTTGGACCACCGCGGCCACACCATCCTCGTCTGGAGTCTCTCGGGCCCAACCCAGAGCCGCGTCATCGAGCCGGTCACCGGTACCACCGAACAGCGTATCGCGGCGGCCCGCCTGGCCCAGGAGGCCGGCTACACCGTGCGCTTTAAGTTCAAACCGATTATCCCGGTCAAGGGCTGGCGCGAGGACGCAGAGCTCGCGGTGCGACGCGTCTTCGAGCAGACCCGGCCCGACGTCATTAGCCTGTGCTGCTTCATGTGGATGGATATCGACGACCTGAAACGACGCCTGCCCGTGGACCAGCTTGACCCGGAATTTCTCGCCGCCGCCGAAGCCGGCAAGGCAGAGGTGGCGGACTCCTGCACGAAGCCCTTCCCGCCCGAGTTCCGGCAGCGGATCTATGAGCACTACTTCCGCGAGATCCGACGCTGGGACAGCCGCATCCCGGTCTCGATCTCGACCGAGACCTTCGCCATGTGGAAAACGCTGGAGCCCGTGCTCGGGGTCAACGCCCGCAACTACCCCTGCGGCTGCGGTCCGTTCACCGTGCCGGGCGCCCCCACCCTCACCTGCGATCCCTTCACGGTCCCCAGCCGCAACGACAGGGGCGACATCCCTTGCGTCTTCCCGGCCTGGAAGCCGAGCTGACCACCACGGATCAGCTCACTTCGCCGGTGCCGGTGCGACGGCTCGGCGGACTACCGGTCCCGGGGGGAGTTATCGAGCAGGCCGTGCGTCAACTCCTTGAGCCTGCCATCGTCCAAGGGACCGCCGAGCGCTTGGCGCGTCAATTTCCAGAGCCCGGCATCGGTCACCTCGCGGAAACTGTCGTGTCGGAAGTACATGAGGAGAGGAAGGGCCAGCATGATGGCCAGCACGATGATTGCGGGCCACGGGCTCTTCTTGTCGGCATAGGCGTCGCTCATCGACCGCTCGGCACCGAGGGGCAATGACGCCACGGCCGTCAGGGCGCCGCCAAAGGCCACATTCACTTTGGCGCGTGCGTTCACGGCCCAGCCATTGGCGTCCAGGATCGGGCCCAGGTTACGCTGCCGCAGCTTGAGCCAGGCGATCAGCATGGACGGCCCGGAAATGACCAGGATCAACCCGATCACGGCAACCGGGATCCACGGGCCAAGGTCGACGAACTTGGCGAAGATCATCGCCACGAAGGTGCCGACGCTGCCCAGGGCGACGCCTATGGCGGCCACGGTGCCAACGTCCGTCTTCTTGGCCGGGACGGGGCCCGCGGCGGCCGGAGCCGCCGCGGTCTTGCCAACCGTGGCGGCGGTGGTCGCCGCCGCGGTCAGCTTCTGGTCGGCAACCGCATCGGCGGCCGCCGCGCGCTTGGCCACCTGCTCCTCGATCATACGGACCAGCTTCTTGTAGGGTGAAAAGAAGGCCTGCCGAATGCTGATCGGGTTCTCGATGATCTTGGTGATGGTCGCATCCCAGTCCCGTCCCTTGCGATCGTAGAAGAGGCCGTTGCGGCCCAGCATGAGTTGATCGGAATCGCCGCCGGTGAAGGCCGCGGCGATCGTCATCTTCTCGCCGCTTCCCGGGCGGGCGCAATCGCAGTAGGCCAGGTAGGTCTTGGCCAGGCCAGCCAAGGCGGCATGCTTCCCCGCATCGTCAACCCGAACGCAGAGGTCGCAGGCCCGGCCGTCCAGGTACAGCGTGCCAACCTGAAACACGGCCTTGGCCCGACGCAGGTAGAAATCGCGGAAGGAGACGAAGTTGTTGAGCAGAGCACAAAGGTCACGGGCGAACCGCAGGAGCTTCTCGACCTCGCCGATGGCGTTCGCCTCGGGCTCGTAACGCTTGTCCTCCGCAATCAGGTCGCTGATGACCGCCCTGAACGAGCCGCCCAGGATGTCGCGGACTCGCACCAGGCCGAGTTTCTCGACCGCCACGCCCGCCTTTGTCCCCTGCCAGGCGGCGTAGGGCGCCAGTTTGGCACCGCAAACCTCCCAGTCGGCCACCGTCAGACGGGTGCGCTCACCGAGAATGGGGATCACCACCTGCGCCACAAACCGCTCGAGAGCCCCGGCCCAGGCCGGGTTGATGCCCTCAACCAAGGGCAGAGGCCTGCCCGCCTCAATCCGGGCGAGAGGAAAGCCGGAAACCTCGGCCACGGTGATACTCATGTCCTTGGCGGCCACGGCAAGATAGTCGGTTTCCTGCCGGTTCAAGGCTACCAATGCCCGCGCGTCGAACGCGGCCAGCCGGCAGCGGGCAAAGTAGTCCTCCGCTTTGGTCTTGATGGCCTGGTAGGCCGCGGCAGCCCCCGCGGTGGCCTCGCCGAGAGGTAAGATCGGGGCCGTGGTCGCCTCCATCTTCGCGCACCAGTCCGAATAGGCCTGACACTCGGCGAAGAACTGGTCGGCTTTGGCCTGCGATACCCCGCCCTTGCCGCTGCGGTCGGATTCCGAGCCCACGCAGGCGACGATGTCCTTGATGACCGCCTGCAGCGCCGCGTCCGCGGTGGCATCCTCAGCCACAATCCCGTCGCCGTTGAAACGTGTCTGTGCGAAAATGCGCGTCGTGTCCATGGCCTCAGCGAGAGTGATCTCGGTGGCGTCGGCCTTGCCTAGATTCGCCAGAATACGCTTGGCGGAGGCCAACAAGCGCTTCCCCTCCGGAGTCTGCTCGTTGAAGGCAGCCAGCGGCAACGAGGCGCTGCCTGTGGTCAACACCTCAGGGTCTTTGACCGCCGCGCAGGCCCACTTCACCGCCGCCAGAATCTCCGGCGCCCGGATGCGCCCATCCCTATCGGTATCGATCAGCTCCAGCGTCTTGGCGTCGAACTCGATACCGCGCGCCGGGCAGGCCAAAGCCACCCAGAGTTTCTGGTCCAGACTGGCCAGGTTGGCCAGGTCCGCGCCGGACTCGATCCGCACCTGGTCGAAACCGCCGGCGCGGAAGAAGCGCCACCGATGGCCGCCGACCGCCGCCGTCGTTCCCGTCAATTCTGCCATGGTCTTCTCCTCGGCGACCGTCGTGAAACCCATCCTCAAAGCCCTGCACTCAGCGGCGGCGAGCGGGATTCCGGAGATTGTCCCTCTCCGACCCCGAGCCAACCCGTCCAGCCACCACGAGCGCCGGATCATGCAGGCCCCCGAACGGTCTTGTAATGTAGCCATACGGGTACACGTTGTCGCCCGGGTTTCCGACCGAGCGCGGCGCCCGGCAACCGGCGGCGATACTTTTCGCCAACTACGTGATTCGCATACAAGGACAGCCAGTCATGCTCACCATCAACGAAAACTACCTCAAACTGCAGGCCTCCTACCTGTTCTCTGACATCGCCCGGCGCGTCAAACTCTTCAAGGAGCAGAATCCCGATTTGGGCGCCCGGGTCATCCGACTCGGCATCGGCGATGTGACGCGAGCCTTGCCGCCCACCTGCATCGAGGCCATGCACAAGGCCGTCGACGAAATGGCCAGCGAGGCCACCTTCCAGGGCTATGGCCCGGAACAGGGCTATGACTTCCTGCGCGAGGCCATTGCGGTCCACGATTTCCAGGCGCGAGGGGCCGCCATCGCGCCGGATGAGGTCTTCGTCAGCGACGGTTCAAAGTGCGACACGGCAAACATTCAGGAACTCTTCGCGGTCGACACCCGCATCGCCATCCCTGATCCGGTTTACCCGGTCTACATCGACACCAACGTCATGGCCGGCCGCACGGGGGTCTTCCACAACGGCCGCTATGCCAACGTCGTCTACCTGGACTGTACCCGCGCCAACGGCTACGTCCCCGCCCTGCCCACGCAGCCGGTGGACCTGATCTACCTGTGCTTCCCCAACAACCCCACCGGCGCCACCATCACCAGGAAGCAGCTCGAGGCCTGGGTCGAGTACGCCTTGCGGCACCGCGCCCTGATCCTCTTCGACGCGGCCTACGTCGCCTTCCTGCGCGACCCAGAACTGCCGCAGAGTATCTACGAGATCGACGGCGCGCGCCAGGTGGCCATCGAGTTCCGCAGTTACTCCAAGACCGCCGGCTTCACCGGCACGCGCTGCGCCTACCTCGTGGTGCCTACCGAGTGCATGGGCTACGACCGCGCCGGCAATGCCTACCCGCTGCACAAGCTCTGGAACCGCCGCCACACCACCAAGTTCAACGGCGTCTCCTACCCGGTGCAGCGCGCCGCCGCCGCCCTCTACACCGAGTCCGGCCAGAAGCAGGTACGGGAACTCTCCGACTACTACCTGCGCAACGCCGCCCTCATCCGCCGGACGCTTAAGGACTTGGGCTACCCCTGCGTCGGCGGCGAGAACTCGCCCTACATCTGGGTCGAAACCGGCACCGACTCCTGGGCCTTCTTCGACCTGATGCTGCAACAGGCCCAGGTGGTGATCACCCCCGGAGCCGGCTTCGGCACCTGTGGCCAAGGCTACATCCGCATCAGTGCCTTTAACGACTACGCCAAGGTGCAGGAGGCCATGGCGCGTCTGCAGAAGGTCCTGCCCAAACGCTGAACTAAGGTAGGTGTCATACCGGGAGTCGTGCGTATGCGGTGGGTACACCTCGGGTTGATCGCGCTCCTTGCCGTCGTGACGGCCGTAGCCGTTTTTGAGCGCCCGCCAAGCTTGCAGGACTTCGATCCGGTCCGCGATGCGGAGTTCGCAGACACCTGGAACCAACGGCAGCACCTCGCCTATTGGGAGAAGTGGGGCAGCTTCGAGCGTGACGCCTGCCAGGCCATGGTAGATGCGTTCAACCGCAGCCAGTCCAAGATCTTCGTCCATTACGTCAACGCCTCGCAGGTGGACCGCAAGGCCATGCTGGCCATCGTCGGCCGCGATCCGCCCGACGTCGTCGGCCTGTGGGCCAACAACGTGCAGCCCTTCGGCGCTGCCGGAGCCCTGTTGCCGCTCGATGAGCGGATGCGGCAGTCCGGCCTCGACCCGGCGCGCTACACCCCGCAGTATCTGGACATCGGCACCTATGAGGGCCGCATCTACGCCCTGCCAACCACGCCAGCCTCGGTGGCGCTCTTCTACAACAAGGACCACTTCGCCGCCAAAGCCGAAGCGCTGCGAACCGCGGGACTTGACCCCGAGCGCCCGCCGCAGACCCTCGAGGAGCTCGACCGTTACGCCGAGGTCCTCAACGAGTTCAACCCGGATGGCACCCCACGGCTCATGGGTTTCCTGCCCACCGAACCCGGCTGGTGGAATGCGTTCTGGGGCTATAGCTTCGGCGGGACGCTCTACGACCCGACCACGGACCAGGTCACCCCAGACTCGCCGGCCAACCTCAAGGCCATGCTCTGGATCAAGGGCTACGCCGAGACCTATGGCCGCGACAAGCTGCTGCAGTTCCGCTCTGGCTTCGGCAACTTCGACTCGCCCAACAACGCCTTCATCGAGGGCAAAGTGTCGATGGAGATGCAGGGCGTCTGGTTCCCCAACTTCATCCGCCGGCACCGCCCGCATCTGAACTTTGGGGTGGCGCCCTTCCCGACTGCGGCCGGCGTTCCCGGCCCCAGGAGCTTCCTTGACGCCGATGTCATCGCCATCCCGCGGGGCTGCAAACACCCCGAGGCGGCCTGGACGTTTGTGCTCTTTGCGCAACAGCAGGGCCTGGAAATCCTCTGCCGCCTGCAAGGCAAGCACATGCCCATCCGCAACTCCCCGGACCGGTTCCGGCAGGGGCACCCCAATCTCGAACTCCCCGTCTTCGAACACGTGGCGGCCTCGCCGCATTCCTTCATCCAGCCCAAACTCGCCGTCTGGCAGGAGTACCAGGACGAGTTGAG
>CAILKC010000601.1 GCA_903834675.1 uncultured Victivallales bacterium
CCGTTGGCGTAGAGTTCAGACTGTCGGTCAAGGAGGTCAAGGACCCTGCGGGCGACGGCCGCATCGCCGGTCCAGCAGGCATATTCGACCAGGCTGGTCAGGGCGACGGCCGCGAGGCCGTTGGCATGGTCCACCGTGTGGGTGCTGCCATAGTCCGGACCGCCCTCGCGGCGATGGTAGCGGACGATGCCGTCCGCCGGGAAGCTCGCCAGGCGCTGGCGGACCTCCGTGGCGCGCTTGCCGAGCAGCGCCTGGATGTCGCCAAAGACCAGGGCGGCCAGTGGCACCAACGGTACGTGGGAGACGCTGGCGCCCCAGTCGCCGGCCACCTCGCGAAGCCCCTTCTCGGAAGCCTGAGACAAGCGTTCGTCGAGCGCCGCATCGCCCGTCTGGCCGACCAGCCACTGCATGAAGGCCACCGCGTCCGCTGCGGGCTGCGGCCCGAAGCCCTTGCCCCAGACGGCATGGCGCCAGCGGCCGTCCTGGTACGCGGCCGAGTCGACCCAGCCCTGCGCCATGAGACGTTTTGCCGCCGACAAGCCGCCGGGGAACTCGGGTGGCGTCGGCAGAGGCTGCAGACGCAACCAATGCTGTAGCGCGGGGACGATGGTCTCCCCGACGCCGCCGGAGAGGGTGAAGGTGAACTCCAGAGGGGCCGCAGCCGGCACGGTGAAGCTGTCGTGCGGCGCGAAGGTGTTCTCCTCGCGGCTCGGGCCGACCCCAGGATACCAGAGCGCCAGCAGGTGCGCGCCAGATCGGTACGTCCGATCAGGGGAATCGAACACGGCGGCGGGATGGTCACTGCGGCTCCAGGACACCGCCAGGTAGCGCCCGCCCTGGCAGATGGCCATCATCGGGAAGCAGAGCTTGACGTCGCTGACCAGGCGGCGGACGGCGCCCGGACCGCGCACGTCGGCCTCGCTGCTGCTGGGTTCATCGTCCAGGTACTCGATGCCGGGGAGCACCGCCTGGGCCTTGCGTTCACCGAAGGTCCCTAGGCCGGGAAAGAGTGTGAGCCACGGCACGTGGAAAAGCTCCCGTTCACGTTCGACCTCGATGCGGGTGGTGACGCGAATGCTGCCGGTACCGGTCGCCGCCAGGGGGACGAAACGTTGGGAGAGAGTCCACCCGACCCCGTCGGCGTCCCGCACCCGAGCCTGGATCTCGAGAATGCCCTTTTCCAGGCGGGCGCTCGAGTCGTGCGGGCCGATGGGCAGGAACGCCGCCGCCGTGGCCGCGCGGTAGCCGATGCGAGCTTCGCCGGTGCCGGCCGCCATGGGTGTGCCTGCCACCTCCAGGCAGAAGCCATTCCAGAGCGCCCCGCTATGCCGGATCGTAAGGTCACCCGAGACGACCGTGTAGGGCAGGGCCTCGGGCAGCGCTGGCGGCGACGCGAAGCTGACTGGCGCCAGCGGCGCCAAGACCACGGCACGGAGGCTGGCAAGAACGCCGCGACCGCCGCAGTTGCCGGGATCAAGGCGCAGCCTGCAGCCCGTGGGCAAGGGCGGCAGGACGAGGGTGTAGTCATGCCACTGGCCGTCGTTCGTGATCCCAAAGCTGACACTCTGGCCGGCGCGGAACGATGGGCCATAGAAGAGCTCACCGCTGGGGTCACCGCCTTCGGCCTTCAGACGGATGAGCAGACGCAGCGGCGTGCCGACGGGCAGCAGCTCGGCAGGTGGGCCCTCGAGCCAGGGATCCTCAGCGCCGCTGCATTCGTACGCCAGGCCATCCGGCGTGGCACGCACGCTGCGCACCTGGGGATTGCCGCTCCAGCCGTGCGCGCCGGTGGTGAAGTCGAGGACCGGCAACGGCTCCGCGGCGGCCAGGCCCATGGCGGCCAGGACGAGCACCGCGGCGCAGGAACCGACTCGGGCGCGGGTCGTCCACCAGGCCGCGGCCGTCACCAGGACCAGGGCCCCGCCCAAACGCATGAGCCCAGCCGTCGAGGGCGTCGCCTCGAACAGCAGCAGCGACACGCCGACCGCCAACGGCATCTTGGCGTTGTTGAGCACGGCCAGCGTGCCGGCATTGACCCGCCGCGCTCCCGTGTTCCAGAGGAAGAAGCAGAGCCCTGACGGCAGCAGACCGAGGTAGAGTACGACCCACCCCTGCCGGCCACTCAGCTCCCAACTGGCCGACTGCCAGGATTGTGTAGCGAGGATGGCCGCCAAGGCCGTCAGCAGGCCGCCCAGGTAGAGGAGGGCGAACACCTGGCGGTCACCGCTACTCCCGCCCAGCGGCAGCAGCCGCCGGTACCAGACCTGCCCCGCGGCGAAGGTCAGATTCGATGCCTGCACCAGCAGAAAGCCGGGCAGCACCGCTTTGGGCGTGCCACTTCCCAGCAGGACCACCGCGCCTGCCAGGACACTGACGAGCGCCGCCAGCACGTAGCGCCCGTGCAGCCGCCGCTCACAGGCGTCCGCCAGCAGGGCCACGTAGACCGGCGTCAGCGTGGTCAACAAGGCGATGTCGCTGCCGCTCAGGTGCCGGAACGCGGCCAGGTAGGACACATACATGAGGCCGTACTGCAGAGCCCCGCAGGCCACGAGCTGGAGCCGTAATCGCCCCGGCAGGCCGGCCAGACGCAGAAAAGGCGCAAATAACAGCAGCGCCAGCCCCAGACGCAGGGCCGCGACCAGGAAGGGATCAAGGCCCGCAAGCTGCGTCTTGATGAGGCCGAAGGAGAAGGCCCAGATCAGCGATGCAGTCAGCAACAGCAACATGTGCCCAGCATGGCCGGTCCGCGGCCGTTGTCGAGCGCCGAGAGCAGACGGCTACTCGAGTTTCCCCTCACGGTGTGCCGTGATGTACTCCATGCCGAACATGTCCTCGCCGGTCAGCACCGCCTTGGCGAGTCTGAAGGGCTCGGAGGTCGGGTCTTGTTCAGAGAGCGCCTTAGGCGACATGGAGACGGGGTCGATGATACCGCCATCGGTGCCGGCCTCCGTACAGATCAGGGCGAAGACCATGTTGAGCAGCTTCCGGTTCGGCATGCCGAAGGAAATATTGCTCAGGCCCCCACTGAGATGCACCCCCGGAAACTCGGCCCGGGCGCGCCGCGTCGCTTCAAGGAAGTGCTGGCCGTTGGCCGGGTCCGTGCTGATGGGTAGCACCAGCGGGTCCAGATGCATCTTCTCGGCCGGCACGCCGAGTTGGTGCAGAATCGCGATGATCCGGCGCAGGTTGGCCAGGCGCTCCTCGGCATCGGCGGGCATGCCCGCCTCACCCGCGGCATTGACGATGACGTTCGCCTTGAACTCGGCCGCGATGTCGGCTACCGCCGGACGCTCGAGACTGACCGAATTCAGCATCGGTTCGCGAATGTCACGGCGGCAGTGCTGGAGACCCACCCGCAGAACGTTGGGGGTCGACGAATCAATGCTCAGCGGCGTGTCGAAGTGGCGGCCAAGAAAGTCC
>CAILKC010000602.1 GCA_903834675.1 uncultured Victivallales bacterium
CAACGAGCACCCCCTCAGCCTCTTCCCTGACGCCAAGTCGGTGGTCGTGGTGGGCTCGCAGATCCGTCGAGGGCAGTTCCGCGCGATGGAAGAGGGCTCGCTCTGGCAGACCCCCGGCCGCTGGATCACCACCTTCGACGGCCTCCTGCGCTACCTCGAGAGCCTGGGCCACGAGTGCGTCCCCTATGCCCCTCTGGACGCGCCCAGGATGCCGCGGCAGCCGGTACGCGCCGGGCTCGGGGCGCCCAATAGCGTCCGGCTGTCGGTCGAGTATGCCGCCGCGGCGGCGGGCTTGGGAGAGATCGGCTACCATGGCATGTTCATGACCGCGAAGTATGGCATCCGTCAGATGCTGGGGCTGCTGGTGACCGACCTGGAGATCGAGGCCAGCCCGCCGTCCGGGGAAGCCCTCTGCGACCACTGCCTGGAGTGCGTCAAACAGTGCCCCTTGCAGGCGATCTCGGCCCACGAGTCGACCCCGATTACCTGCAACGGCCGAACCCAGTCACTGGGCCTGATCAACGCCAACGCCTGCCGGGCTTGCCCCAATGGCGTCTCCGGCGACTCCAAGTACTTCGCCGGCGCCGACGAACTCCATTTCGACATCGAGAACAATCAGGTCAAGGGCGACGCCAAGAGCAAGTTTGCCCGTGGCGGCTTGCCGAATCGCCTTTCCGCAGCCTGCGGACGCGCCTGCATAGCACACTTCGAGGCGACGCACGATACCGGATACCGGATCCCCTTCCGCAGCCGTGAGCCCTGGGGCTACCGGCCGGATGAGAAGAGGGGGTGGTGAGATGCTGACCGCCAAGATGGTCAAAGACTGCGCGGTCCAAGGCGGCGCCGACCTGTGCGGTATCGCCAGCCTCGAACGCTTCAAGGACGGACCGCCGGAAACCCATCCTACCTCGCTGTTTCCGGAGGCAAAGTCGATCATCGTCTACGCCAGCCGAATCCTGAAAGGCAGCTACAAGGGCATTCAGGAAGGCACGGACTGGTCCACCTACTGGATCTACGGTTACGGCAGCGGCATCTACAGTTCCCTGGGTAGCGCCACCGGCGCCATTGCCGCCCTCCTGGAGGACCACGGCTACGAGGCGGTGTCGTCCCCGGGAGGCCACACGCTCCTCGACGAGGCGCCCCCGGCGCGGGAGCCCTTGGCCAAGGGTAAACGGCCCCCCTGCATCATGTTGCACATGCGCGTCGCGGCGGCCTTGGCGGGACTGGGTGAGTTCGGCTGGTCGAAGGTCTTCTTGACGCCGCAGTTCGGCCCGCGCCAGCGCTTCGATATTATTCTTACGGATGCCGAATTGGAGCCTGACCCGCTGTTCCAGGGGCCGCTCTGCGACAGCTGCATGGCCTGCGTGCGCCACTGCCCGGGCCTGGCCCTGGGCGGGGAACGAGAGGCCATCGCCGTCGAAGGGCGCGAGTTCGCCTGGGGCGCCGTCGATTGCGGCAAGTGCAAAGTCACTCACTGGGGCCTCAATCCAAAAGCCTCACCCTTTGTCAGCAAAGACCTGCCCGGCATGGACATGGAGGTCGAGAAGACGAACTACACCTGGTACGAAGCCTACCGCCTGGGGTTCGCCCTGTCCGAGCGGATCGAGTACGTGAAGCTGATCGCCAACGGCAGCGCCGAGCACGGGCAGGGCGGGCGTCCTGGGTCCGTCTGCGGGGCCGTCGGCTGCGTGCAGGCCTGCAATTCGCACCTGGAGACCCGCGGCAAACTCAGCGGCGGCGTCAAAGGGGAGGTGGTGTGATGGATATCTCCAGAGATAAGCTGGGGCAGTGGGCCACGTCCCTCGGGCTGGATCTCCTGGGCGTCGCGGCACTCGATGGTTACCGCGACGTCGAGCCTCAGTGGAACCCGCTGAGCATTCTGCCCAAGGCCAAGTCCATCGTCGTGTTCGGTAAGTCCATTCCGCGAAGCTACTTCCGCGGCATCGAGGAGGGCACGTTGTGGTTGCGGGTGGACCGCTATCTGCCGCCGACAGCGGGCTACTACCTGTGCCGCAGCCTCGAGGACAACGGCTTCCTGGCGGTTCCCTGCAGCCCGCTGGCGCCGGAGCGCTGGCCCGACGGCATCGTCTTCAAGGAGGGCAAACCAGCCCCCAACGTGACGCCGGATATCAACCTGGCCGCGCAACTGGCCGGACTGGGCGAAATCGGCTACAACGGCATCTTTCTGACCCCACGCTTTGGCGCTCGGCAGGCGCTGGGCATGCTCTTTACCGAAGCCAGCATCGAGCCCGACGCGCCCTTCGCGAGCGGCCAGGTGTGTGGGCGTGAGCGCTGCCTGGCCTGCGTCAAAGGCTGTCCGGCCCAGGCGCTGTCCGCGATTCCGACCCCGCGCCAGGTCGGTGAGCAGGTGCTCGGCGTTGGCACGTTCTCCAAGGAGAAGTGCAGCCTCTGTGTCAACGGCGCCTTCCCGGATACCTCGTGCGCCAGCGCCCCACCCAACCGCCTCGCCGCCGCCTGCACCCGCGCCTGCATCGCCTGCCTGGAAGACGGCGGCCTGGTCAAGACCGGCTACAAGGCCAAGTTCCGGCGGCGCGAGCCCTGGGGCTTCGATACGTTCGCGGGGTGAGACTGCCGCCGCAGGCCGCACCCGATGGCCGTGATAGGCTACCTTCGCACTCTGGGCGAGTTTGAGCCCCAGCCCGTGTAGGTCGGCCCCGCTGCACTCAGCTCACTCCGCGGCTTTCTGCCGCAGCTCGGTGCAGTGCCGAGAGACGTCAGCGACGGGCGCTGTCCACAGGCGGTCGCGGTGGGTGACGAGGTGGTCAAGTATCTCGGTAAAGGCGTGTTCGGCCGTGCCCAGACGGCCGATGCCGATGCCGTGGAAGGTCAGCACGCACCAGTGTCCGCGCCGCGCCGCCAGTTCGACTAGCCCGATCAGCTCTTCCGGTTCCATGGACTGCGCCGAGGCACTCGTCAGGCAGTGCAGGTCGATGTTGTAGGGATGATTGAAGAAGCCGGGTTCGCCCCCGGCCCGGCCAGCCACAAAGTGCTTCGCCACCACCGGTACGTAACTCCTGCGGGTCAGCCCCTCGCCCACGTGCGTCATATAACACGGGTAGCAGAAACTGCGGGGCCCGTGCTCCGGGAGCAGCTCCCGCAGGCGTTCCTCGGCGGTGACAATGTCGGCTTCGATGGCCTCGAGGCTCAGCACCTCCAACCCCGCCTGCGGCCGAATGCCAGGATGGAAATTGCGCGAGCAGGTGTGCGACAGGGTGTGGTTGCCGATCTCGTGGCCTTGCGCCGCAACCTCAACCCAGGGCGCCAGACGCTCGCGGTAGTCGTTGCCCCTTGGGCAGATGTAGAAGGTGCCGCGCAGCCCGCGCGCATTTAGCAACGGCACCGCCACCAGGCGCTGGTTCTCCAGGCCGTCGTCGAAGCTGAGCGAGACCGCGCCTCGACATTGGCCCGGCCAGATCTCCTGAAGATTCATCGCCACTCCCTGTCATGGCCAGATCAGCAGGCCATCCACGGCTCTGGGAAAGCGCGAAACCATGGCGGCAGGCTGCGAGCGCCGCCTGCTTGAGACTGCAGGGTGCTGACTTACTTGCGGCCCTTTGCCAGGCCGTTTTTAGTGAGGTAGGTGTAGCTCAGTGAGACCGCCTCGAACATGTCGCAGTCGCAGCGGTCCAGCTCGACGATCACCCAGCGCAACACCTTTTCGTTGCAGGCCTTGACGACCGCCGGAATGTCCATCTTACCCGTGCCCAGTGGCATCATCGCCTTGTCCTTCTCCAGCGGCCCGTCCTTGACGTGCAGCAGCGGGATGCGGTCGGCGAACTTCTTGGTCATTGCCGCCGGGTCGTTGGCGCCGTGGTTGGCGGACCAGTAGGCGTCCATCTCGAAGGTTACGTACGGCCCGCAGTCCTCGAGGTACCAGTCGTAGGCCAGACGGCCCTCGACCTGGGCGAACTCCCAGTAGTGGTTGTGCTGGAACAGCGTGATCCCGGCCTGATGCAGCTTCTCGGCCATGCTGGCGACGGTTTCGGCGGTCTGGCGGATGTGCTCACGGGTGTCGAACTGCGCTGGACCGTAGCCGCAGCACGCCAGATCAAGGCCGAGAATGCCCGCTGCGTCGATGACCTCCTGCAGGTTGTCCGGCTTAGCCCCGGGACCGTGGCTCGAACACACCTTCATGCCGCAGTCTTCGACGACCCTGCGAAACTCAGCCATGGAGAGATTGTGGAAACCGGCGGGCTCGACGCCCAGGTAGCCCAAGGCGGCCACTTGCTTGAGCACGCCCGCAAAGTCCGTCTTGGCGGCGTCCCGGAGGGTGTACAACTGCAGGGCAATGGGTTTCATCGATCGACTCCTTCCTAGGCTTCCCGAACACTACCAGACCGCCCCAGCAAAGCGCCGAGGGTCAGGCGCGCCTTACCATGGACCGCTCCAGCGGTCATTTCCACAAGGAGAGGCACGGGTAATCCGGTGAAACTGGCCACGGGGCGGCGTCTTTGCCACGGCGAACAGACCCAGCCCTCGCCAAGCTGGTCAGAAGCAGGCCGGACCTCACGCTCGACACCCACAGACAGGACTGCCTCTCAGCCTAATCCGTGCGCATCCAGTTCGAGCACGGCGGCCAGTACCAGTTGCGTGCTGCGCCTGACGTTCTCCAGATTCACCCGCTCCGGCCGGTCGCCCGGCAGATGATACTCGGCATCGGCATAGGGCCAGGAACCGAGGTTCATTACGGTCGTGCGGAAACCTGCCTTGATGAACATCCCATCGTCGTCGTTGACGTGTTGCTTGAAGGCCACCGCGACCTCGAGCCCGAGGCCGTAAGTACGATTGCAGCGCTCCACCAGGTCCGCCAGCGGCCGCCCCTCATCGGTGCTGTAGGCGACCACGTGAATGAGGCGGCCGGCGGCCATGTCCGCCTCCGATTTGCCGTCCAGCGAGTCCTGGTTGAGCACGGCGATGATCCGGTCGCCGCGGCTGGCAGCCGCGTCGGCGGCGAAGCGGCTGGTCCAGGGGGTGTGTTCTTCGTTGCAGAAGAGAATGCGAATCGTGCGCCGGGTCGGGCAACCGGCCAGAGCTCGGGCGATTTCGAGATTCGCTACCGTGCCGACGGCGTTATCGTGGGCGCCAGGCGAATCGATCCAACTCATGGAGTCCTTGTGCGCAATGAGTTGGATGATCTCGTCGCGACACGCGCTGCCCGGCTTTTCGGCCTCGAGGTTGCAGGCGTCGTACCAAGCATCCTCGGGCGCGGGCTTCGAGTACCAGTGATGCAACGGCTTGGTCGCGTCGCAACGGAAGGCCTGCACGCGGTGCGTGGTGCGCGCCACGGCCCACCCCGCGGCCTGCAACTGCGCCTGCAGGTAGGCATCGGCCTCGTCCAGCGAAGAAAGACTCTGCCCCGGCCGGGTATAGTTCACCTTACGAAAGGGCAGCGGCTCACCAGCCAGGTAGACAAGGTCGCGGCGCAGGCGCTCGGCTGAGACAAGCTGGAGCAGATCCTGAATCATGGTTGCGGCTCCCTGGATGATGGGCGGCAGCTCCAAAACACGGCCATCCGACGGAATCTCAATGTGACCCTGAACCGTCTCGTTGCCACCCCCGCGGGGAGGATTTCGGCGAGCGGTTTCAGGAACGGCGACCGCGCCTCGAATACGTGGGGGTGCGGGAGATCATGCGAACAAGACACCTTTTTGCGGCAGGAGCGCTTGCAACAGCCGCATGGACCGGTTATAAAGGTAAGACTTAGCGGAGCCGACGCCCGGAGTGGCGTCGGTAGGGATTCAACGGGCAACGCGAGCAGAGAAAGGGCGACATCATGGCGGACGAAGTGAAGGCGGCTCCCGAGTGTGGTGGTGACTCGATGAAGACGGTACAGGCGCTCGCTGTCGTCCTGGTCGTCATCCTCGGCATTTTCATGGTCACTTCCCTGAACAAGATCAAGGATGAACTGATCAAGATGAACCGGCAGGTCGATGTGCTGGTGACCACCACGGCACAGAACACCGTCGGCGGCTTCCAGGCCGTTAACGAGGACGGCAAGGTCCTGTGGAAGTTCGCCCCCGTCCCGATGGTGGAAATGCCCGAAGGCGCCATGGGCGGCCCCGGCCCCGGCCCCGCCCCGATGGCACCCGCGAAGAAGTAACTGCAGGGTTGAGTGAGTTCGCCACGCCCGGCCGCCACGGCCGGGCGTTGTCTTTTTCTGCGCCTGGCAACGTCGGGAACAGGACCGGCCACCCGACCGGCCAAAGCACAGCGGGACGGAGAACGCGGTTGCGACCGCCACTCGCCTGCATCACCCTTTCAGCCGCAGACTGGCCCACTGCGCCAACACCTCACGCCGAATCTTCGCATTGTGCCGGATGTCCACGGGGAAGGCCCGGTGGAAGAGCACGTCTCGGATGCCGCAGGTCAGCGCGCTCGCCGCACCAGCAGCCAGAAGACGCTCCGTAAAGGCCGCACGCTTGCAGCGCGAAGCCGGAAAACTCCCCGCCTCCGGCTCGATGACGATGACCGGGCGCTGACGGGCTCGGTCGACGCCGACCCCGACGAGGGCACAACGGCGAACCCCCTGTACCGCATTGAAGATCGCTTCACAGCAGACGCTGTACGAGGTGCCGTGCGCTGTCTGCACCCGGTGTGCCAGGCGACCGCAGAACCACAGCCGACCGCCTTCGTCAAGATAGCCCACGTCGCCCATGCGGTGCCAGACCGTGTCGCCATCCGCAATCTTGGCGCGGCGCGTGGACTCCGGAAGAAGGTGGTACTGCGAGGTCACCACAGGGCCCTTGACCACGACTTCGCCGATCTGCCCCGGGGGCACTACCAGATCGTCACGCCAGCGCTCGATCGGCGCAGCGAAAATGCGGATGATACGCAGGGTGATCTCCGGCAACGGGCGGCCCACGCACATGCCCGCACCCACGCGGGTCGCCGCCGCGGTCTCGTCCAACATCTCCCTGCCGGAGAAGGTCGTGACCGGCAGCGCCTCCGTGGCGCCGTAGGGCGTGAACGTTTGCGCACCCGGCGGCAGCACGTACTCCAAGAGCGTCTCGTGGACTGCTGCCGGTACCGGCGCCCCGGCCATGATCACGCGAGTCAGGCTCGGAAGGCGCTGGCCGCTCTGGGCGCAGTATTGCCCGACCCGACCCCAGAGGGACGGCGAGCCGAAGGAGTAGGTCACTCCATGCGTCAGAATCGGCTCGACAATGCGCCGTGGATCCACCTGCGCTGGCCGCGAAGGGTCCATGTCAGGGATGACCGCCGTCGCCCCTAGAGCCGTACTGAACAGGCCGAACAGCGGAAAACAGGGCAGGTCGACATCGCCGGGGCCGATGCCGTACTCGCGCCGCAGCAGCTCGACCTGGGTGATGAAGACCCGGTGGGTGTACGCGACGCCCTTGGCTGGGCCCGTGCTACCCGTGGTGAACAGCACGGCGGCCGGAGCGTCGGCCTCCACCGGCTCCGTGGGAAACGCTGCCGCGACCCCCTCGCTACCCTCGCCAAGCCGCCGCGCCCCAGGGAACGGCAGACGCCCAAGAACAGCCTTGATGCGGACGCTGCGAAAGCGCGCCGGAAACAACACCCGCAGCACGTGCGCCGCAGGTATCCCCAGAAAAACTTCCGGACCCGACTGCCGCACGCAGTCCATGAAATTGAGCCAGCCCATGCCGGGATCAATGAAGATCGGCACAGCGCCAATCTTGAACAGCGCAAAGGTCAGCGCGTAGAAAGGCAGCCCCGGCCTGACCATCAGCAGCGTCAGCATGCCGCGCTGTACCCCCAGCCGCCGCAGGGCGTGGGCCTGCCGGTCGCAGGCCGCATCGAGTTCGGCGAAGGTCCAGCCGGTCCACGCCGAGGCGCCGCTCCCCCCCGACCGAGACGGAACCAGCAGCGCCTGGCGCAACGGCGCCGCCAGCGCCCACTCGGGCAGGAAATGAGCGATGTTGTGGAGGGTAGAAGCAGCCATGCTGATCTCGGAGACGACCGGGAGACTCCGCAACATAACAGCCGACGCCAACACCGTCCACACGCGCCGTCGTCGCCGCGCCCACCTGTCGCCAGGCGTGGAGCGCCGGTCGGCCTCGACCGTCCCAATCCGCCTCGCGCCAGACGGGCGCCAGGCGTGGAGCGCCGGTCGGCCTCGACCGTCCCCCAGCAGCCCCGACCACCCCTGAACCGACCGGCGCCCCGCCGTGCCAGGCAGAAGCCCCTACGAAACTGACCTGCACCCCTGTCGCCATGGACAGCGCGGGTTTGGACTCCATGTTAACGGGTGGCCGTATGCCTGGCGCCGTATGGAGCTGGCCGCAGAAGCGCAACCAAGGAGTTTGCCGTGGTGAAAGCCTGGCTGAGAACCGGAGCCGCGTGGCTGCTCGCCACTGCCACAGTGGCGTGGGCGGCCGAACCGCTCATCATCAACGGTGACTTCGAGCAGGGACTGGAGGGCTGGAAGCTGGTGCCGGGCGAGCCCGCCATGGTGTCGGTAGGGTCAGTCGCAGGAGCCCAGGGCAGTGCCGTCCGCCTGCGCGCCCAAGGCGCCACCCTCGGCCTGGACTCCGAGCTACTGATCCTCGGCCAGCAACTCGACCCGACCAAGGCCTATGAGGTCAGTGCCCGGCTCAAGTTCGGTGGGCTCGAGAGCGGTATTGCCGCCTTCTCCATCTGCGTGCTTGACGCCGCCGGCAAGCGCCTGGTTCAGTATGCCGTCCAGAGCTGGCGGACGGATTCGGCGCCGCACGATTGGGTGCAGCGGGCCACGCGCTTCGGCCCCGGCACCGACAAGGCCTACCCCGCTGGGGCCCATGCGATCCACCTGCGGCTGTCTTTCCACGAACCAAGCGGCAAGTGTACGGGTGAGGCCTGGATGGACGAGGTCCGCATCTCGGCGCAGGAACCGGGCAAGTTCGCCGGTTGGCCCGCCTCAATCCTGGTGCGCTCACAGGATCTGGAGGTGCGTTTCGAGAGTCGCTCATTCTGGACGCTGTACCGGATCGATTACCAGGGCACCCGCGTCTGCATGGACGTGTTCGGCAGTCACTACGGCAGCGTCGCTAGTGTTAAGGGCACCGGACTGATCGGCTCAGGCCATACCGAGAACGGGGAGACTGAGCAGGTCGATGACCTGGCTTTGGAGGTGAACGGCGTGCGGGAGGTACTCCCCAAGGACTCGTATACCGCCGACCGTGTTGCTCTGCGCAAACGCTCGCGTATCCGGGACCTGGTCCTTGACACCACCATCACGGTGAAGGACAACCGCATCGACGAGGAGGTCGTCCTGGCGGCCGAGAAGCCCGTGGCGCTCAACCTCCTCTATCACTTCATGCATCCGTGGGTGCCAGCCATGAGCCATTTCCTGGCGGAACGCCTTGACGGGCAGAGGGTAGAGGGCCGCTTCGTGGACGACAAGAGCATGAAGGTCAGCGCCCCGGTCAGGTGGTCCGCCGTGTTCAGCGAGACCCTCGGCAAGGGCGCGGTGACCGCTGTTCTCGAGGTCCCTGCGGAGCTCCCTTGGGAAGTGCGTTACTGGGACATGCCGGAGCGCTACCGCAAGCACTACTTTGTGGTGTTCAGCAACGCCACGGTGGAGCCGGGGCGCACGTGGCGGTACCGGGTGGTGACGCAGCCCTTCGCCGCCGCGCCTGAGGCCTGGCAGCGACTGGCGGCTGACCTGGCAAGGAGCCTCCTGACGCCACCGTGACCGCCGACTGGAGCCCGCGCTTCCCGCCGGACAAGATGGCTTCAACGCCTTGCGGCGGAGACATCTGGAGAACCTCAGCATGAAGCCCTTCATCGCCTCCCTGCTTCTCTTCGCCGTGAGCTGGTCCGCCGCGCCCCTGGCGGCCGACGAGGCGTTCGACATCAACGTCTACACGGCCCCGCGCCTCGAAGGGGCAAAGGTGGACGGCCGCCTCGACGAACCCGCCTGGCAGCTGGCACCCCTGGCCGGGGGTTTCCGGCTCTATGGGACCGATACGGCCTGCGAACCGCCAACTTTCTTCCGCGTCGCCTTCGACGCCGACTTCCTCTACCTGGGGGTGAACTGCGACGAACCGGAGATGAAGCAATTCGCCCCGGAGGCCCAGGCACGCGATGCCCACGCGGTGTTCCACGGCGAGACTATCGAGCTCTTCATCGATCCGGCGCACTCTCACACGACCTACTACCAGATCGCCGTCAACGCCGCGGGCAGCATCTACGACTCGTGCGGCGAGGAGCCAGCCTGGAGTGCCGCCGTCCAGGCCGCTGCCAGCACCTCGCCGACGGGGTGGTCCCTTGAGATCGCGGTGCCGTGGAAGGACTTGGGGGTAACGCCCCGGGCTGGCCATCTGCTTGGGCTGAACGTCTGTCGCGACCGCTACATCGGCAATCGCCAGTGGTCCAACTGGGCCCGCGTCACCACCGGCTTCCACGACCCAATCCGTTTCGGCCACGTCATCCTGGAGGGCACGCCGGCAGCGATCTCCGATCTCGGCAGCGAACTCCGCAAAGGTGACCGCTCGGGTGCGATCACGCTGTTCACCCGTGCCGGCTTGGCGGAGACCACCTACCGCGCCCTCGCCGAAGCCGGCCTGAAGAGTCTGCAAGAACAGCTCGCGGCGCTAACGCGCCAGGCGGAACAGGAGCCCAGCCCAGCCTGCAAGGCGGAGCTGACCGCGCTGGTGCAGGCCCGCCAAGCCGAGGGCCTCCAGCTCGCCGAACGCCTCGCCGGCCAGGCCAGCCTGGACGCCCGCCAATGGCACGAGCTCGACCGGCAACTCGGTACCGCCCGCCAAACCCTGGCCCAGGCCGTGTGGACCGCCCGCCTCAACGCTCTCCTCGGTGACTTGTAGAACCGCGCTCGGCGAATGCCGCCAGGGAAACTGGGAGGACGCCATGCCCAAGACCGCAACTGAGCCCCTGAACATCCTCTTCCTGATGACCGACCAACACCGCGCCGACCATGTCGGTTTTCTTCCCGGCAGCCGCTTCGCTATGCCGAACTTGGACCGGCTGGCCGACGGTACGGCCTTCAGCAACTGCGTCACGGTCAACCCGATTTGTACGCCGGCCCGCACCGCCTTGCTCACCGGCAAGTACACCCACCAGATCGGCACACTCAGCATGTCGGGTGATCTCAGCCTGCAGCACCCGACCTACTTCCAGGCGCTGCAGCGGGCCGGGTACTTCACCGCCGGCATCGGCAAGTTCCATTGGCTGCAGGGCTGGCCCTGGCAGCGCGGACGCGGCCAGGGCCACGACCTGGTCGCCTTGCGTGAAACCATGCAGGGGTTCGGCCTGGACTACGTCTGGGAAACCGCCGGCAAGCAATTGGCCCTGAGAAACTACTGCGAACACGCCGCGCACCTGGAACGCCGTGGTCTTTTGGAGGCTTACCGGGACCACATCGAGGTCGAAGGCCGCAACGTCGACCAAGCCGCCAAGGTGGAATTCACCGGCAAGCCTTGGCCTTTTCCCGAAGAGGACTACGTCGACGTGCTCACGGGAGACAAGATCCTGGAGTGCCTGCGCCAACGCCCCAAGGACCGGCCCTTCTGCATCTTCGGCTCCTTCTGTGGCCCTCATGCCCCCTTCGACCCGCCCGACTCCTATCTCCAACAGGTCCCCTACGAAGAGGTGGACGACTTTATCGTCGACGCCGACGGAGCCCTGGACACCGCGGTCAAGAAACGTCTGTGGACCCTCCGCCGCTCCTACCGCGCCATGCTCCTGGCGATCGACGCACAGGTGGGCCGTATCCTCGCTGCCCTGCAGGCGGACAACCTGCTGGACCGGACGCTCATCCTCTTCACCAGCGACCACGGCGAGATGCTGGGCGACCACCAGCGCTTCCAAAAGAGCACCTTCTACCGCCAAGCCGTGACCGTCCCCACCCTGGTGCGGCACCCGCACCACCTGGACCGGCGTCTGATCACCTCACCGACTGAAATCATCGACCTGACGGCCACTCTCCTGGATGCGGCGGGACTGGACTGGCAGGCCGAACTGTCTCTACCCTGGCCTGCCTTCAACAACCTCGTGCCCTGTCGGTCGCTCTTGCCCGTGGTTCGCGGCAGCGCCACCGGAATACGCGACACCGCCTTCAGCGAGTGTTCGGGACAGTGGCAGATGCTGCAGACGGAGCACTGCAAGTACGTCCGCTTCCTTGATTACCCCGATCCTGACCAGCCCCGCGAACTGCTCTTCGACCTGGAAGCTGATCCCGGGGAGCGGCACAACCGCGCTGCCGATCCTGCCCAGGCGGAGCGCCTGAACGGGTTCCGGCGACGCCGCGAATGGCTGCTCGACCGCACGCCAACGGCGCAACTGCGCTGGGCGCCGATCATAGGGAACTGAAGCGGCGGACGAGGCGGACGGCGTCGCCCTGGGGATCAAGCCGACGGCTTGAGGACGGTTGCCGTGGCGGCGACGCATCCCGGCAGCAGACGGGAGGCAAAGAGACGGTCGGCCGGGAGGAGGTCCAGAGCCGCGAGTTCCTCTGGGGTGAACCAGGCCGCTTGCTGACCCTCATGGCAGACCGGCTCAGCGTTCGGCGCAATCCGGCATTCCATGAAGTGCAGGCGGATTGCGGACGGCTGGGCGGCGTGCTCAACCGTGTCGATCTGCACCGCGGAGAGGAGTTCGAGTCCCAGTTCTTCGGCGATCTCACGACGAATACAACCGACCAGGCTCTCCCCCCCAGACACCTTACCGCCGGGGAACTCCCACATTCCCGCCAGGCGACTCCCTGGGGGTCGCGTGGCCAGGAGAAGGCGTGTTCCCCGGCGGATGACAGCCGCACAGACGTCGATCAACGGCGTTACTTCCGGGTGCCAATCACAAACTGCGCGCGGCGGTTCTTGGCGTGCTGCGACTCGCTGGTGGCGCCGGGGACGGCCGGCTTCTCTTCGCCATAGCTGACCGTCTCGAGGCGCGCCGCTTCAATGCCAAGACTGATCAGGTGGTCACGCACGACCAGGGCGCGGTTTTCGCCCAGCGCCCGATTGTACTCGTCGCTGCCGCGCTCGTCGCAATGCCCCTCGACCACCGTGATGTAGTCCGCATGCTCACGCAGATGCCCGGCCAACGTCTCCAGCTTGGGCATCTCGGAGTCGCCGAGCGTGGCACTGTCGAAAGCGAAATAGACCACCACTTGAGCCCAAGGCTCGTTGATCGCATTGATATTGCTGCTGCCGCCGCCGCCACCCAAGGGCTTATCCATGCCGGCCCAGGCGCCATCCGCGCCGGTCCCCGCACCGAAAGCACCGGCGCCGCCCGCCATACCGTCCAGCGGGCTGAACGTCCCTCCCGCGACCCCTTCACCGCTGCCAGCCGGGGGGTTGCGTAACCCGCTCAAGTCCAGTTTTGGCTTGCGGGAGCAGCCCGTCAGAACCGTTGCCACAAGCACCGCCGCAAGCACGACTGACCAGACTCTCTTACTCATGCTGGTGTGTCCTCGTCCTTCATCCGCTTACCCACACTGTCGCAAAACCGTGCGCAAATGTATCGGTCGAAACCCGTGGTTACAAACCCTCTCGCCCACGGATTCCACCAGGTTGCGTCAACCGCGCCCGCCCCGGCGTCGCCAATTCACTCTGGCGGCCTGGCGGTAGGGGGCGGAATCAACCCTTCGTGGACCACGTGCTCGGCCAACCACGTGGCAATATTCCGGGCGCCCACATCGTTGTGCTGATACCAGCTCCCCATCCACTTCCGCGCGCTCTTCGCGCCATTTACCTCAAACCGGGCCCGGACGTCCAACCCGGGGATGCCATAGCGACTGCAGCACTGGTGCGCCACGCGCAGGGCCTGGTCAAGGGCGGCGCTCTGGGCGTTGGCCCAGGAGCTGTGACCGCGGTTTTCCGCTGATCGCGTGGCCTCACCGCTTCCCTCATCCGTCGGGAAGATGGGATTAGGCGTCCAGTACAACGCCTTACCGGACAGGCGTTTCAAGCACTCGGCAAAGCGCTCGAACGCGGCCATCATCGCCTCGGGGGAGAGCTCGGCGCGCCAGGCCTGCTCCTCACGGTGATGATACAGCCTGGCATCGGCCAGCGAGAAGGAGAACACCACCAGATGGGGCTGGAACGGCACGACGTCGCGCGGAAAGCGTACCACCCCCTGGGCGGTGGTGCAGAACGCTATCCCCGCGTTCAACACGGCCACGCGGTCCTGACCGTACAGCTCACACAGACGCTGCTGCAACAGGGACGGCCAACTGAGGTCCTCGTCGTCCAGCGAATAGGTCAGTTCATCGCCGATGCAGACCACGCGTATCGCGGCCCGCTCCATGCGTTCCAGGATGTCGTGGCCCATGCGCGCCGGGCGTTCGCGGATCAACTCGTCTTCGTGCCAGCGGCCGGCGCTGGGCACGCGGATGATGAGGTGGTGTTCGAGCCGTTCGGGTTCACGCGTCCGGCCCATAGCCAGTAACTGCTCGACGCAACTGGTGCATTTGGTGGGCTTCTTGAACGTGCCCAGTTCGCACATAAGCTGCTCGTACCCCGACCACGGGATGCTCTGGTGGCAATGCTCGCAGGACAAGGTGACCGACTGGTGTTCAGCAAGGAACGCCTCGCACTCTTTGCAGCGCCGACCGGGGGCTTCGATCCGGCCGGTCAACTCATCCCGCAACTGGTCGGGAGCGCTGTACGTCCAAGTGCGGACACACCCCGGAATCACGCATTTCACCTCGCGGTCCTGGAGCACGGAAAGACGCCCCTGACAGGAGTCGCAAGTGCGTGCCGGGGGACGTTGCAGGCCCTTCAGCTTCATGCGCAACTGCATCATGCGGCTATAGGTCCAGGTGTGGTGGCAACCGCGATTGCGGCACGGGATCTCCTGATCCACGGCCGTCCGGCAGAAGGTGAAGCAGTCCGGGCAGAGGCGCTCGGGAACCGGTGGGTTCTCGCCTTCGCTCAGGCGGTGCTCAAGCTGTTCGTAGGCGGTGTAAGTCCAGGTGTTGCTGCAGTCCTTGGACTTGCAGGGCACCTGCTGATCCTGCAACTCCTGAAACGCCTTATAGCAGGAGTCGCACATCTTGCGCGCCGGCTTGTCCACGGTCTTGCCGCCGAGCAGGTGTTCAAGCTGTTGGAAGCGGTTCCAGCTCCACGTGTTGGTACAACCGCGCAGGCGGCAGGGGACCGCCGCGTCCTGGAGTTCGTTGAGCTTCGTAAAGCAGTCCCCACAGAGCCGCCGCGGCGGCTTCTCGGCCTCGCCAAGCAGCCGCTCGCGGGCGTACCACGTCCAGGTGTTCTGGCAGCCCTTCATGCGGCAGGGAACTTGCAGATCGCCGATATCACGGAGTGCTTGCACGCAGTCGCGACAGAGGTTGCTTGGCGGCGTGTCGCCACGCCCCTGACGCACGGCCTCCAGTTGCTGGAAGCGATTCCATGGCCAAGTCTTGCCGCACTCGGCCCGCGAACACTTGACCTCTTTGTCTTCGAGCCTCTGGAAAAGCTCGAAACACTCGTCGCACATTCGTTCAGGGCGAGCCGTCTTGCCGCGTGCCACGTTGCGCAGGGCATCTTCGCCCGAGAAACGCCACACGTTGTTGCAGCCGCGGATGCGACAGCACAAATCCTTGTCCGGAAACAACTCGCCCAGACTGCCCAATGACCTGATCAAACCGAATCTCCTAACGGGCTGCGTGCCCGGGAACGGCGGATTGCAGAAGTAGCTTACCGCTGCGGAACACGCACGCAACGATATTCATTGCAGCCGTTATGTCAACGTGGACAGGGGCGCTTTTTTTGCGGTGTCCGCGGGCTGCGGTCCGTCTGCCGACCCTTCGCGGGGGCGCTGCCGGGCGCCCGACGGCAGGACCCTGGCGGACCCACCGATACCGGGTACATTAACGGGGTGGACTGGGGCAGGCCTAAACCGGGCCTCTGCGAACAGGTTGCGGCAGGAGTCCAGGCTCGGCACACAACTCCGTGGTCAAACCTTGATCGAGGTCCCTATGGCTGAACAGATCGCCTACACGCGCTCCATCCCGCTCCGACACGAGGTCGACATCTTCATCGCCGGCGGTGGTCCCGCCGGGGTGGCCGCGGCCCTGACCGCGGCGCGCCAGGGCCGCAGCGTCTTTTTGGCCGAAGCGCACACCTGCTTCGGCGGCATGGGCACGGCGGCAATGGTGCCGGTGTTCATGGCCTTCTCCGACGGGGTGAACTTTCTGGCGGACGGCATCGGCCGCGAGGTACTCACTGCCCTGACCGCGGAGAAGGGCGCCAACTCCGCGCTCCCCGACAACTCCATACCCGCTGAGTTGCTCAAGCGCGTCTACGACCGCCTGATGGTGGCTGCGGGCGTGCAGTTCTCGTTCCAGACCACGGTGCTGGACGTGATGGCACAGGCCGGCCACGTCGAGCAAGCCATCTGCTGGGGCAAGAGCGGCCTGTTCGCGGTTCGCGCTCGGATGTTTATCGATGGCAGCGGTGACGGCGACCTGGCGGCCTGGGCTGGCGCACCGTTCGAGAAGGGCGACGCCGGCGGTAACCTCATGCCCGGCACGCTCTGCAGCCTGTGGGCGGACGTGGACGTGGCCGCCTGGCGGGCCGCGGGAGTGCATGTCCAGGAACTGCTCTACCAGGCCTTCAAAGACGGACATTTCACCGTCAAGGACCCGCATCACCCCGGCATGTGGCCAGTCGGCCGACATGTTACCGGCGGCAATATCGGCCATGCCTTCGGCCTGGATTCCACCGACGAACGCTCCCTCACCAAGCACTTCATCGAGGCCCGCGCGCGGCTGCCTGAGTTCGAGAGCTTCTACCGCACTTATGTCCCGGGCTTTCAGAACCTCGAACTGGTGGGCTCCGGGTCGCTCATGGGCGTACGGGAGAGTCGCCGCATCCTGGGCGACTACGTCCTGAACGTGGACGACTTCAAGACGCGGGCCGTATTTCCCGACGAGATCGGCCGCTACTGCTACCCGGTGGACATTCACCCTTCGAAGCCCGATCCCGAGCACTATGCGCGCTTCGAGAAGGAGTTCCGCGAGACCTTGCGCTATGGCAAGGGCGAGAGCTACGGCATCCCGTACCGGGTGCTGACGCCACGCGGGCTCGATAACCTGCTCGTCGCCGGCCGCTGCATCAGTTCCGACCGCGCCATCCAAGGCTCGATCCGGGTCATGCCGGGTTGCTACATCACCGGCCAGGCCGCCGGCATGGCCGCCAGTATCGCGATTGAAAAGAACACCGACAGCCGCGGCTTCCCGGTCCGCGAACTGCTCCAGCGTCTGCAAGCCAGCGGCGCGTATCTGCCAAACCTGGATTGAGGACGCCGCCGCGTCTACGAGACCCCGTCGGAGGAATGCCTGAAATGAACACCCGTCGTGCAACTGCGTGTGCAACCCTGGCTCTGCTCTCGATCGGCGCGCTGCTCCGTGCCGACGTCAAGTTGCCCGCCATCTTTGGCAGCCACATGGTCCTGCAACAAGGCGAACCGATCACCGTCTGGGGCCAGGCGGAACCCGGAGAGGCGGTCACGGTCAAGCTCGGTCAAAGCGCGGCCCAGGCGACCGCAGACGCTCAGGGCAACTGGCGCGTCGCACTGCCCGCCACGGCGGTGGCGCGGGACCTGACCATGACCGTGACCGGCAAGAACACGCTGAGCTTCGAAGATGTGGCGGTTGGCGAGGTCTGGCTGTGCTCGGGACAGTCCAACATGGAGATGGGGATTTCCATCTGTCTCGACGCCGAAAAGGAGGTCGCCGCCGCGGACGAGCCCGATATCCGTCTGATCGATGTCCCGAAGGTGACGAATCCGGCGCCGCAGAAGGACTTCGTCGGCACCTGGGTGCGCTGCACCCCGGAGACGGTGGCCAAGCAGGGCACTTGGGGCGGCTTCAGCGCCTGCGCCTACTACTTCGGCCGCGAATTGCGCCGCACGCTGAATGTCCCCATTGGCCTGATCGATTCCTCCTGGGGCGGCTCACGGCTCGAACCGTGGGCGCCGCCGGAGGGCTTTCGTCAGATCACCACGCTGCCGGAGCTGAGTCGGCGCGTCGAGATCGGCACCCTCGATACCGCAGCGCACCAGAAGGCGGCAGCCGACTTCCTGGCCGCCACGGCTGCCTGGCTCGGCGACGCGCAGCAGGCCCTCCAGCGGGAAACCGTCATCGGCGCGCCTCCCGCCATGCCGCCTGAACTGGCGCCACTGTCCGGCAACGGAGATCCCACCGCCATGTACAACGCTATGATCGCGCCGCTGGTGCCCTACGGCATCCGCGGCGCCATCTGGTACCAGGGCGAGTCCAACCACGGGGATGGCATGGCCTACGTCGAGAAGACCAAGGCGCTGGTCCAGGGCTGGCGCACGGTGTGGAACAAGCCCGACCTGCCGTACTACTACGTGCAGATTGCGCCCTGGCCCTACGGCGAGGAGGATCCGCAGCGCCTGCCCACATTCTGGGAAGCCCAGGCCGCCATCGAGAAGGTCATTCCGCACACCGGCATGGCCGTCATCCATGACGTCGGCGACGTCAAGGACATCCACCCCAAGAACAAGCAGGAAGTCGGTCGCCGCCTCGCCCTCCTTGCCCTGCATGAGACCTACGGCCGCCAGGACACCATCTGCCGGGGCCCGCTATTCCGCGAGATGACGGTCGGACCCGGAACCCTGCGCGTCATCTTCGATCAGGCCGAGGGCGGCCTCAAGACGCGCGACGACAAGGCTCCGGACGGGTTCGAGATCATCGGCGAGAATGGGCTCTTCGTCAAGGCAACGGCGGGGCTCGACGGCACCGCGGTCGTGCTCTCCTCGCCGGCGGTCAAGAGCCCGGTCGCCATGCGGTTCGCCTGGGACAAACTGGCCACGCCCAATCTGACCAACCAGGCCGACCTCCCGGCCAGCGCCTGCCGCGCTGGCGAAATCCCGGTTCGTGCCGACCTGGACGCCAATGTGCCCGAGGCCAAAGAGTACGCCCTGCTCTACAGCGTCGATCTGCCCAACATCACCTACGTCAACGACCGCGTCGTCTACAGCGTCGATCGCCGCCAGGACATCACCGGCGCCTTTGACCGCGTGGCCTACTTTCTGATCCTGCGGAAAGGCGACGGGAAGCCGCAGTTCGTCTTTGTCAGCCTGGACGCCTTCAGCCCCGATCCCGACAAGATCGGCGTGCCCGCCTTCGCTACCGCAGCCCGCTTCCAACAGGCGGTGACCGGCATGCAGGTCCGCAGCAACGTCGCTGGCATCGTGACGGGCGACAACCTGGCTGGATACCTCGAGTTCTGGCCCTGCAACTATGCGCCCGGCAACGCGGCCAAGGTCGAGGGGGCCTCCGACAACGCCTACGATTTCGCTGATGCGATCAGTGACGACGTGCCCAATGGCCATGGCTCGATGCAGGTTCACAATCCTGCCGCCAAACAGACCCTCTTCGCCTACAACAACTGGAAAACCATAGGCGGCGCCGACCTCGGCATCGGCAACGCCGTGGGCCCGCATCCTGATTGGACCTTCGCCAAGAACGCCAGCAGTTACGCGAGTGCGAGGCTGCAGGTTCTGGTCCGTCGCGCGCCACGGTGAGCGGCGCAACGCTGAAGACCCTCTCCAGCGTTGCCTCCGGCCGTGGCCGGATATACCGGACTGAGACTTCCAGGCTGCGATGCGTCGCGTACGTAGTAGAGCCCGCTGCGGCGGGTCAGCCGGTTTCGCGCACCCTACTGAGGCCACCTCGCAGGACCCTACTGCCGCGCCAGGCGCAGGGCCGCGTCCAGCAAGATCGACTCGGTCTCCGCCGCCAGCGGCGCCGGCTCCAGGTAGACCCAGATGTTGCTGTAGGCCTCATACCCGCCCTCGGGGAGCATGTCCGCCGTCGGCACATAGGAGCGCGACGAGCCGCAGTACCCCGCCACGATCGCGGGTGTCGGCGCCAGCGCCTGCTTCACCCCAAGCTGGTAGCCCAGGCACATCTCATCGTTGAAGGCGACCAGCCGAAACGGCCCGATCCCCAGGCTCTGGACAGTGCTGGGCCGCGTAGTCGGCAAGGCCCCGTCGCGCTGTAGGCGCTCGAGCATCGCCTTGGCCCAGCGCGCTTCGGAGCTGTCACCCCCACCAGCCTTGGCCCGTAACTCAGCCTCGGTCAACGCCTTCTGGTAAGGCAGTGCCACCGTGGCCAGCCCGTACCGCAACGGCCCGGTGATGTCCTGCACCGGGCCGGCCAGCGCCGCCATCACCGCCAGGGCCATCTCCCGCCCCAGAGCCCGCACGTCGTCCAGCGTGCCGCCCTTGAACCGGCCCTGGGCGTTGATCAAGCGCGGCCGCACGTCACCAAAACAGCCGGCTAAGAACATGGCGTTGGCGCCGGGGAACTCCTGCTCCAAACTGAGTTGCGCCTGTCCTGGATAGTCGCCGCCGATGAGCTGACCACCCATGACGGTGGCGTGACAAGCGTACGAAAATAGCACGGCCAAGGTCTCGCCGCTGGCGCGAATCAGCCGTACCACGCCGACCTCGGGATCCCAGCGCCCGCTGGGATTCGGCATCATGGGACACCCGGGCAAGTCCGGCCGCCGACGGTTGATGCCGAACGCGGCGCGGCCGGTGGCGAACTGGGCGCTCACCGGCAGCAATTCCTCGGCCGCGGCGCAGATGGCGTCGACGCAGGTCCGGCCCAACCACTGCACATACTCCATGTCGACCTCGGGGTAGAGGTTGCTGATGTGGTCGTCCACCACCGGACCGCAATGCGTGTGCGAGGCCGACAGCAGAACCTGATCCGCCGCCAGGCCGAGACGCGCCTGGACCCCGGCCTTGATGCTCGCCACCAGCGAGTCGCTGAAGTCGAGCAGCTCCGCGGTCAGGATCGCCAAGCGCCGCCCGCTCTGGTCCTCGAGCATGAGGGCTCGGGCATACAGCTGCTGGTACACGCCTTCAGACTTGGCGCTGCGGCTGTAGCCGCTCTGAAATACCGGTCGGATCGGGGTGATGCAGCGCCGGGAAATGCCGGCACGCAATGCGCTCTTCTCACTGGCCATCTCACCACCTCCTTGCAGGATCACGCCTCTGCGTCGCGGTCGGGCTCGAAACCCTCTCCGCAGTCGGCACTCATTCCCGCCGAGTGCCGACCACCTATCGCGCCGACCAGCGGCCGCAACCGGGGAGCCGCGGACAACCGCTCCGCTTGGCAATATCGCCGCGCTCTGATACCAATGCCAGAGCCCCGTCGAACCTGGGGGGCGCAGGTCAGTTCAGTAGGGGCTTCTGTTTCGATCGTCTCCGCCTCCGGCGAGCAGAACGGGTCACGTGACTCTTGGGGGAGACTTCCGGCGGGAGGTGTCGCGAAGGCCAGACGCCGCGGAGCGCTGAAAGCGCGGC
>CAILKC010000603.1 GCA_903834675.1 uncultured Victivallales bacterium
ACCTCGGCATCGTTGTCGCCGGTGCGCCGGAAGCGCACCTGGTCCAGCACGGGCAGAGCCGAGCCGCGGCCGGGGATGATCTTGGCCATAGCACGGGTCAGACGGTGCAGGTGACTCTGGGAAAGGGTGAGTTGCATGGGACGGGATCTCCTTGGTGAATAGCTGAGGGTGAAACAGGCAGGGGGTGGAACACGGGGGAAGGTACGGGCGGGATAACGAGACCAGGCGGGATGGCGGTTCAGCGCCGGCCGTTGCCGCCGTCGAGCAGACGGAGCACGACCAGCACCGCCAGCAGAAGCAGCCCGATCACGATGCCGCCAATCACGGCAGGGAACAGGATCTCCTGCAGCAGCCGGATGCAGGCGGCGATGCCGGTCAGCAGTAGTACCGCCAGGGGGAGCAGGACGAAAGCGGGGATGGCGACGAAGGCCCCGAGCCGCAGGATCCGCCGCAGCCACTGGCGCAAAGCGCCGTCCGGGGCGACCCGGTGTTCGGCGCGGAGCAGGCTGTAGCGCAGCACTTCGGCCGAGCGCTCCGGGGCGCTCAGAGTCTCGATGTCCGGGTCGACCTGCGGCGGCTCGATGTCGCTGGCGGGCGTTTCGGGGCGGTCACTCCTGCGGTTCATGGGGGCGATTCCTCCGGGCATCATGGCGGGCCCGCGAGCCGAGGGCGGTGCCGACGATCAGGGTCAGCACCGCGGCGCTGCCGAGAACGACGGCTCGGACCTGCCACGCCCGGGCCTGAAACTCGGCAGTCTGGCGCTCCTGACGTTCTTTCTCAAGCTGCTGCTCCAGGTTCTGTTCACGCCGATTGCAGCCCGGAAGCGATAGCCATACGACAAGCAGGACCGCCGCAGCGGCAGCGGTGATCACGACCGTTCTGAAGCGGGGCATGGTGAGGGTACTCCTCTGGTTGGCGTGGGGGGAACACAGGCGGGGGGATGGCGGGCGGAGGTGGGTTCGTGTAGGCAGGTCGCGGCGTCTACAGCAGGTTTTCCTGCCGGAAACTCACGAAGTCCTTCAGGCGGGTCGCCGTGCGGGTGCCCAGGACGATGTGGTCCAGCACCTCGATGCCGATGATCTTGCCGGCTTCGACAAGCTGCCGCGTGGCGGCGATGTCCTGGGCCGACGGGGTAGGGTCGCCCGATGGATGGCCGTGTACCAGGATGAGTCTGGAACACGAGAGTCGGACCGCTTCCCTGAAGGCCTCGCGAGGATGGATTTGGGTACGGTCCGCCAGGCCCATCGTGAGCATGGCGTCGGCGATCAGGCCGTTCTTGGCGTCCAAGAGCAGCGCGTGGATCTGCTCCTGTTCGCAGGGCGTCAGGATCGGCCGCATCAGCCGGGCGATGTCCTCGGGCGACTGGAGCAGAGGTCGCTGGGTCGAGACGTAGTTGGCGAACGCTTCCATGACGGCGCGGTAGTCGGGCAGCAGACAGGGACCAGCACGGGTCGATTCTGGGCGCATGGGCTTCCTCCTTCCGTGGGTGGGATTGCACGATCCGGGGGCAGCGGGACGTAAGGGTTCCCGTTCAGGTTATTATGCCTTACGGGCGGAGGGCATTTCAGGGGCGGGACCGGAAGGACTGGGAGGCATTTGCTGGTCCGAGCCGGAAATGGCAGGGGTGTCGTCAATAGCTGACGGTTGCGATCAGTGTGAGACGGCACATCTGTGCCGATTACCCAGGTGACAACTGCTCCAAGGAGCGGACCGAACGCCAGTTGAGAGCAGCAGAGCGGTCATTGTGCCCACGGTCGACAAGTGCCTCCCTACACCGCCGACCACACCTGCCGCTACGGTTTTTCTCCGCCATCTGCCGGTGTCACAGCCACAGCGGCACAGTTGGGCAGTCCGAGGTGTGGACTGTGATGGTGCCGATGGCGCCGCGCTGGCGGGTCGCACCGAACCAGCCGACGCTGGCTGGCGAGGGAACCGTCGAGGCCAGGAAGAGGGCTGAGGCGTAGTCTGTACCCCGAGTCGCGGAGAAAGGGGTACAAAACGGAGGTGACGTGACGAACCAGGCGGAAAACGCAGGGGATGGAGAACTCTGGACTGGGGACCAGAATGGTGCGGCGGTACCGCGGGGGCCATGGGGAAGGTGAAAATCTGCAGGCTATATCCGAATCGTGCCTGTACCCCCGTTGTACCCCCAACGTGCAACCGCAACCGTCTGCAGATTGCCGCAACGCTGGCGGATTTAGCTTCAAATGGCGGAGGGGGTGGGATTTGAACCCACGGTCGGGCAAGCCCGACGACGGTTTTCAAGACCGTTGCCTTAGACCACTCAGCCACCCCTCCGCATGAGGAACTGCATCCAGTCTACTTACGGAACTGTCGGGGCCTCTGCTGCGACCACAGAATGGGGTCTAGTGCCACTTCACGGCGGCACATTCCGCCCCCCACAGCGCCTTCTGTTGGTGTGCTTCGACCGTTCACCGCGCAGTTCCACCGTAGTCTGGACCGGCACGAAGCCGGTCAGTTCAGAGGACAGGTAGTATAGCCCGCAGCCCCTCAGTTCGCCTGCTGGAAGCCCGAGGTGGTGCCTGGCGAGGGCGGCACGGTGCGGCGCCGCAACTGGCCGCAAGCGGCCTGGATACGCTCGCCCTTGCGCTGTCGCAGCGTCACTTTCGCACCCAAACCGCGGACGCTTTCCTCGAAGGCACGGACGTGCCGTTCGTCGGGCGCCCGGTGGTGCTCCGAGACCTCGTTGCAGGGGATCAGGTTGATCTTGGCGTCGAGGTTGCGCGCCAGGGAGGCCAGCCCGACAGCGTCCGCCTCGCTATCGTTACCGCCGGCCATGAGGGCGTATTCGAGGGTGACGATGCGGCCGGTGCAGTCGCGGTAGTAGCGGCAGGCCTCGACGATTTCGGCGAGGGGGTAGCGGTGGCGCGACGGGATCAGGCGGGCGCGGGCCTCGTCGGTGAGCGCGTGCAGGCTGAGGGCCAGGTGCCACTGTCGCCGCAGCTCTGCGAGGCGGTGGATGCCGGGGACGATGCCGCTGGTCGAGATGGTGACATGCCTGGCGCCGATGCCAAGGTGCTCGGGGCCGCAGATGAGGTCGAGGGCAGCCACCAGGTTGTCGAGGTTCAGCAGGGGCTCGCCCATGCCCATGACCACGATATTGTCAACGCGCTGCTGCCGGTGGCGGCAGGCGGCGATGACCTGGTCGACGATCTCCGCCGGTTCAAGATCCCGGACCAGGCCATCACGGCCGCTGGCGCAGAAGGTGCAGCGCACCGGGCAGCCGACCTGGGTACTGATGCACACGGTCTGGCGCTCGGGGGTGCGGATAAGGACCGTTTCGAGACTCTCGCCATCGCTGAGGCGGAACAGCCACTTGACCGTGCCGTCGTCAGCCTCCTGCGTCTCCACCGGGTCCAGGCCGAAGGCGAGAAACTCGGCCGCGAGAGCCTGGCGCAAGGCCGCGGGCAGGTTCCCCATGTCCGCGAACTGCACCTCCCAGCGGACGTAGAGCCAATGGCGTATCTGCTTGAGTCTGAAGGCGGCATGGCCGCGGGACTTGAGCCAGTCGGTCAGGTCGGCCTCGGTGAGGTTTTTGATCAGCCGTAGGGGCATAATTTCATCCGGTAATTCAGCGTCGCACGCCACGATAGAGTCGCACCGCCTCGGGCTGCTGGTACTCTGCGGGTTTGGGTTTCTCGGCATCGAGCGTAGACTTTTCGGCGTCGGGGGCGGACTTCTCGGTATCGAGCTTGGGTTTTTCGGGCGCGGGCACAGGCGCGGCCTCGGTGTAGAGGCGCAGCACGGTCATCCGTTCGGGGAACCCCTGAACCCGGACGACTTTGCGGCGGCGCAGGTCGATGGGAGGGGTGAGTGCGGTCCATTCGACCGCGGGCAGCACAGGGGCGCCACTATCGCACAGGGCGTAGACGGCATCGCGGTAGGCGGGGTTGGCCGGATCGCCGTCCTGGCGGGGGCTGGGGACGGCCTCCGGGGCGACATCGCCGAGCACCTGGCGGGGGCCGGGGATGGGCAAGGGTATCTGGGTTTTCGGGTCCAGCACGCGCACCACGGGTCGGCCCAGGTAGAAGCAGGCGGCCAGATAGGGATTCACGGTTTGTCGGTAGACGATCGATTCGGACAACAACCGGTAGCTCATGGGGACGCCAGAGACCGTGAGGGTCGGCGGCGTTATCGCGGCCGCTGGCGTGGGCGCTAGGGGGGGCGCGGCAGCGGGCGGCACAAGCGCCGCGGGGGCCAGGGCAGCGCCGACCTCCAACAGCGGCGGTCTTGCGATCAGGAAATCAGGAGGGGGGATCTTTCCAGCCAGCGCCAGGCCGGCGGCGCGTTGCTCGCTGCCGGACCACGAGTACCAGGTGGCGTGGAGTGCCAGAATGCCGCAGGCCAGGGTCATGAAGGCGACGACCATATGGGTATGAAAAGGCAGCGCGCGCAACGGTCCACGCAGGGCCAGCAGGGCGGTTAGCAGCATGGCGAGGAGAAGGGCGCCATTGCGGACTACGAGGCTGGTCTCCATGCCCTCGAAGCGGACGATGCCGGTAAGGTGCAAGGTGGCCACCAGCGTCCCGAAAGCCGCCACCGCGGTAGCCGCCACCAGCATCGTCAGGTTGAGGCGGCGCAGGTGGAGGTGGTGACGGCGCACCAGCAGCTCGGCGTGCAACCCGGTCATGATGGCGATGGGCCCCAGCACGGGCAGCAACACCAGCGGCGAGAGTTTGGGGACCAGCCACGCCGCCACGAAGGCGGAGACGACGATGGTCCGCAAGTAGTGGAACACGACGGGGCTGCCTTCGAGCGGTCGGTACGCCATGCAGAAGGCTGGCCAGAAGAGAAAAGGCCAGGGCATAAGGTAGAGAAGGCTCTTGAGCGGGAACAGGAGCATCTCGACGGGGTAGCTCACGGTGACCTTGGGCATAGTGTTCAGCTCATTCCAAGGCAGGAATATCTGATTGGGGACCTGGCGCAGCCAGAAGGCCAGGACCACGACGGTCACTCCCAGCACTACCAGGTGGGATGGGAGCAGCAGCCTCCGGCGCCCTTTGACCGGACGCCGGAGGAAGACGAAGGGCAGGTAGAAGAAGGCGATGGCGCGGGCTCCGGCGGTGAAGGCGGCGAGGACCACAAAGAGCAGGGCGCCGATCCAGGCAAGAGTCCAGTGCTTACGCCGCTGTCCGACGGAGTACCACGTCATCCAGGCGGCACAGAGCAGGAGCGCCAGCAGGGGTTCGCTCTGGGCCCGCATACCGGAACGCAGCGCGGCCGGATTGCAGATAACCACCGCCGCCGCGACGGCGCCCGCGATGGGGCCGCCGCGACGGTAGCCGATCATGCCGCAGAGGCCGGCGAGCCCCACGATGCACAGCACCGCCGGCAGCCGGAGAGCCATCTCGGGGGGCAGTCCGAGTTCCTGGCCGACCGCCACCAGCCAAGGGTAACCGGGGTAGGCCTGCACCGGAGCGCCTTGGACCGCCGTATTCCAGATCGACCCCGTCCGCACCATCTCGCTGGCCACGCTCGCATACAGGGCTTCGCCCCCACGCACCTCACGGGTGATCATGTTGGGCAGGAACAGCAGGGCCGCCGCCAGCGCCAGCAGCCACAGGTCACGGCTCGAGAATGGGCGTTCGTCAGGGGGCATCGGCGACTCCGTCAGTCGGGTCCCACGCGGGCCAGGGCGTCATCCCCAGCCAACGTGCTCGGGCCGGACAACCGGGGTACTATACCAGCCTGCCGAGGCTCTGTCGCGGCCTGCGGCAGAACGGCGCTCCCTGTGGCCTTGTGCTTACTGGAGATAGGCGTCATATTCCGTTACCAATGGCAGCAAACACCAAAGGTAAGAGTCCGTTCTACCCTGGCCAGCCAGTCCCCGTGGAGCTGTTCGTTGGGCGCGCCGCGCAGATACAGCGTATCATGGAGCGCGGGGTGGCACAGGTTGCGGCCGGCAAGCCGGTTGCCATGTTCGTTCAAGGCGAGTATGGGATCGGGAAGAGTTCCATTGCCGGCTTCGTGCAGTTCATGGCTGAACGCGAGGGACTGCACCCGATCTATGCTCCCTTGGGGGGAGCCGAAACGCTGGACGATGTGGGGGCGCGCGTGCTCGAAGCCACGGTCCAGTCTGGCGGCGTGGATGCGACCCGTACCGAGAGGATGCGAAACTGGTTGGCGAAGTATATCGGTGAGCAGACCTTGTTCGGCGTGACGCTGCATGCAGAAGCCTTGCGCCGAGACGCGCCATCCGTTGCCACCGGACTGCTCCCCTTCCTGAGCGAAGTCCACCAGCGGCTTCTCGGCACTGGCGTCAAGGGTGTCCTTCTTGTCCTTGACGAGATCAACGGCATCACCTCCAATCCCAAGTTCTCGCATTGGATCAAAGGACTGGTGGACACGAATGCCTTGGCAAGGCCGCCCGTGCCGTTGCTGCTCATGCTTTGCGGAGTCGAAGAGCGGCGCCGCGAGATGATCCAGCACCACCAGCCTGTGGACCGCATCTTCGATGTCGTCGAGATCGATCCCATGACCGCGGGCGAGATGAAAGCCTTCTTCACGAGGGCATTCGAGTCGGTCGGGATGCGGGTGGAGGCGGACGCTTTGGCCCACCTCACGCACTACTCGGCGGGGTTCCCCAAGATCATGCACCTGCTGGGCGACTCCGTCTACTGGCTCGACCGGGACGGCGTGATTGACATGGACGACGCCGCATCGGGGGTCATTCTGGCGGCCGACGAGGTCGGCAAGAAATACGTGGACCAGCAGGTCTACAGGGCCTTGCGCAGCGCCGACTATCACTCGATCCTCAAGAAGATCGCGAAGCTTGGACCGGATCAGATGACGTTCAGCCGGGCCCAAGTCGCCGGGGGACTGAGCGATACCGAGAAGCGGAAGTTCAGCAACTTCCTGCAGAAGATGAAGAACCTGAAAGTCCTGCGGTCAGGTGAAGTGCGGGGGGAATACGTTTTCAACCTGCGGATGGTCCGCCTGTACATCTGGCTGCAGAGCACTGCCGGGAAGAGATAGCCAGCTCCGTGATCCTCGTTCGCAGATCATCCTCAACAAGGTGAGGTACCGATGGTTCTCGAACTCTCACCGCTGAGGCCGAACTGTGCGCCTTCGCCATCCTTCGGAAAGCGGGACGCGAGCCGGAGCCTTTGAAGACCTGACGCCCCAGGACGCCCAGGACGCTCGTGGGCGCATCGGCGTCAGCCAGAGCGCGGAGATACAAAGCTGCGTCAAGCCTCAGACAGTCCAAAGCTCGGCCTGGCGGCCAGCGCGGTAGGGTACCGAGTCCCGGCAAGGACGGGACTCTTTGGACTGCGGCGGCTGGACGCCGCTTTCGCGCGGGCACCGTACGCTCAAGGGGTCTTGGCTTGACGCCGATAGGCTTCTGCAGCACTGCCGCAGGAGCCTTGGCTACTCCGCCAGCCCGCGCAGCGCGGCAACGACCTCCTCGATGGGCAGGCCGACGACGTTGCTACGGCGGCCGTCGATCTCGGCCACCAGCAACTCGCCGTGTTCCTGGATGCCGTAGGCGCCGGCTTTATCAAGCGGGTTGGCGCGGGCGCAGTACTCCTGAATCACGGCGCTGGAGAGGGTCTTGAAACGGACCCGCGTCCGGCAGACCCAGGCGTGGCGGCAGGCAGGTTCCCGCCGAACCAGGGCGACGCCGGTGAGCACGTCGTGCCAGCGTCCCGACAACTGTCCCAGCATTTGACCGGCCTGCTTGAGGTCCGCGGGTTTGCCGAAGATGGTATCGTCGAGCACGACGACAGTGTCGGCGCCGAGCACGAGCTGCTGCGGGTGTCGGGCGGTCACGGCGTCGGCCTTGGCCAAGGCCAGACGCAAGACGTGGGCCGCAGGGGTCTCGCCGGGCAGCGCGGCTTCGTCGATTCCGGCCGCATCGACCACGAAAGCGAGGCCGACCTCGCGCAGGAGTTGCCGCCGCCTTGGCGAAGCGCTGGCCAAGACGAGAGGCGGGCGACGGGAGTCCGTCGGGGTTGTGGGAAAAGCCATGGCCACAGGCGGGATCAGTCCTTCTTGCGCCAGCCCTTCTTGCGTTCCCGGTGACGCGCCATGGCCTGCACGACGGCGGCCCGCTGGCGCTGGGCGCCGGAGGCGGCGCGACGGGCGCCGTCATCCGGCGTGGCATCGGCGCGCTGGCGTATTTCGAGTCGGATGGGCAGCCCGGTTTGAGGGAAGAACGCCTCGCGAATCTGGTTCTCGAGGAAGTGCAGGTAGTGCCCCGGACAGGCCTCGCGGTCGTTGGCAAACAAAACGAAGTGCGGCGGCGGATTGCCGGCCATCGTGCCGTAGAAGACCTTGAACCGGCGGGTGGTGGCCGAGGGGGGCGGATTGCGCGCCAGGGTGTCTTGCAGGAAGTGGTTAAAGACGCTGGTGGGGACCATCACCTTCATCTGCTCGCGCAGGTAGAGGATGTGGTCCAGGATGGCATTGACGTTGTAACCATCGAGGGCGCAGATCACCTGAATCGGCGCGTGCTTCATGAACTGCAAGCGTTCGTAGACCGAGTCCACGAGTTCGCGCTGCTTGACGCCTTCGGCGGCAGCGAGGTCCCACTTGTTGACCAGCAGGATGCAGGGTTTGCCAGCATCGAGGATCATCCGGGCGATGTTGCTGTCCTGCGCCGTCGCCGGTTCCATGGCATCGAGCAGCAACAGCACCGCATCGGCGCGGCGGATGGCCTGTTCGGTACGCGTCATGCTGAAGAAGTCCACCACCGTGTCGATCTGGCGTTTGCGGCGGAGGCCGGCCGTGTCAATCAGGATCAGCGGCACCTCGACGGCGCCGTCACGCATAGACACCGGCACATCGATGGCATCACGGGTGGTCCCGGCAATCTCGCTCACAATGACTCGTTCCGCCCCGAAGATATGGTTGACCAGGGAGGACTTGCCCACGTTCGGGCGTCCCACCACGGCCAGCTTCATGACCGGCTCTGGTCCCGTCGACCCCGCGGTCACGGGCAGATGCGCCGCGACCTCGTCCATGAGTTCGCGGAGGCCGCGCTTGTGGGTGCATGAAGTGGGCACGATGGTGGCGAAGCCCAGGCGGCTGAATTCGGCCTCGGCGCCGCTGGCGCGAGTGTCGTTGTCCGCCTTGTTGGCCGCGACGACCACGGGCCGCTGCGAGGTGCGCAGGAAGGCGGCGACCTCCTCATCCTGAGCGGTGACGCCAGACTGGCAGTCGACCACCCAGATCAGGGCCGTGGCTTCCTCGACGATCTTCGCCACCTGGTCGCGAATCAGTCCGTCGAACAAGCCGACATTCTTCTCCCGTCGGCCGACGCCCAGGCCGCCGGTGTCGACCAGGGTAAAATGATGCTCGCCGTGCTGCCCGGACGCCGTGATGCGGTCGCGGGTCACGCCGGCTTCTTCATGTACGATCGCGATCCGGCGACCGATGATGCAGTTGAAGAGCGCCGACTTGCCGACATTGGGGCGGCCGACGATGACCACCAGCGGCATGGGGTTCGTTTGCGTCATGGCGCTCCTGCTTTCTGCTCTGCCGGTCCGCTCGTAGCTCGGGCCAGGGTCACGGCGTGGCTGAGGCGCCGCCGTACGGTCTCGCGCCCCAGCACGCTGAGGGTCTCGTACACCCCGGCGCCCACGGTGCAACCGGTGATGGCCACCCGGATGGGCTGGTTCAGGCGGCCAGGCTCGATGCCGCAGCCCGTGGTTACAGCCGCGACCACGGCCTCGATGGCGGCGGGGGTGGCGAAGTCCGCTTGCGCCAGGGCGGTCGCGAGGCTCTCGAGCGCCTCGGGAATCCCCGGCTTGGCCAGGAACTTGCGCACGGCCTTATCATCGTACCCCGGGAGGTCGACGAAGAAGTGCTCCCAGCCGATCACGTCGGTCCACAGCTTGGTGCGTGACTGCAACAGCCGGGCCACGGCCAGCAGCCGCGTCTCGTCCGGCGTCTGGCCCCAGGGCCTCTCGGCGGCCAGCTGACGGGCGCCCGCCAGGAACGTCTCAAAGGGTAGGTCGGCCAGGTACTGACCATTGAGATTCAGTAGCTTCATCGCGTCCATCTGCGCCGACGATTGCTGCACCCGTTCGAGAGAGAAGGCCTGCACCAGCTCTGCCCGGCTCAGCTTCTCGCGCTCGTCGCCTGGGTTCCAGCCCAGCAGCGTCAGATAGTTGAACAGCGCCTCCGGCAGGAAGCCCTTGTCGCGGAAATCGCCGACGAAGGCATCGCCGTCGCGCTTGCTGTAGGGCTTGCCGCTGGCGTTGACGATCATGGGCAGGTGGGCATAGGCGGGGGCCACCGCGCCCAGCGCCTGGAACAGAAACAGGTGCCGGTAGGTGTTCTCCACGTGGTCGTCGCCGCGGATGATGTGCGTAATCTGCATGGTCACATCGTCCACCACATTCGCCAGGTGAAACACGGGAGAGCCGTCACTGCGCACGATCACGAAGTCCCGCAGGCTGTCCAGCGGCTTGCTCAGGGCGCCCTTGACCAGGTCCTGGTAGGTGATGGACCGGCGGGTGAAGCGCAGCTGTGCCGCGCCGTCGACGGTGAAGCTCTCACCGGCCAGCACGCGGTCGATCACGTCGTTCAGACGGAAGCGCACCTGGCCGGCAGCATCGGCCACCTCGAGGTCGCGGAACCCCGCCAGGCAGGCGCCGCCGGGCGCCGGGGTGCCCTTGGCCGACAGCGTCGCGAACTGCACTCCATCCGGCCCGATGCGCAGCGCTTCGGCGGCGTGTACAGCCACCTGCGCTGGGCCCGTGACGCTGACTCCCGGCACCCGCTCCGCCTCCCACGGGATGCGGAAGATGATCGCCTGGCCCTCGCCCCCCTTGGCTGACTTGTAGGCATCTCCCTGCGCCAAAAGTCGGGCCGCGGCGCGGGTGTGTTCGCCGCGTTGCTGGGTTTGGTACATGGGCTCAGCATCGACGTCCAGCCCGAGCCACTGCATGACGTCCAGCAGGGTCGTGATCGCGGCCGGGGTGCTGCGTTCCAGGTCGGTGTCTTCGATGCGCAGCAAAAAGGCGCCGCCAGCGTGCCGGGCAAACAGCCAGTTGAAGATGGCGGCACGGATGTTGCCGATATGCACCTGCCCCGTCGGTGACGGCGCAAAACGAACGCGCACTGCCATATGCCCTGCCTCGAGTCTAACGGGCGCCGCGGCCCAGGCCTGTCGAACTGGCGTGTCATCGTCACAGAGAATTCGCACGACGCGGGTTGGGTGCAGTGTGACCGACCGCCTAGGCCATACTATAGCTGAACTCTCTCCCCCGGACAGACCGGGGATAGAATCAGCCGGGGCGGACCCCTGGATCTCGGTCCGGCGGGCTGCGAGCGCCAGCGCGGTTCACGGCCAGAAGTCGGCTCGTAAGGTGTCGTTATTGGCCAGGTCGAAGCAGGCGTAGACGGTGTTTCCCTGCTGGCGCCAGGACCCCTTTTCGAGACGCCGGCCGGCGCCCTCGTCCTGCTTCAACACGGTGCCGCTGACGGTCAAGCGGCGCAGTGGGGCCGTGGCCGTGAAGCTGACCGTAAAGCCGGGGCAGGGCAGGGCCGTCTCGATCAGCCAGCTCCCATCCTGGCGTTGGACGGGGCGGAAGGTCTTGCTCACGGCATAGTAGCGGGCGATGTCTGAGCAGGTCATCCACTGGGTCTGGTCGCCATAGAACTGCCGCAGTCGGCCGAAAACTTCGCGGTAGACCTCGCCCCCGCCGTTCAGCAAGACCCCCCAGTGGCCGCAGAGGACGCAGTAACTGCGCCGGGCAATCATCTCGGGCAGGAGGCCAGCCTGGCCATCGGGCGTAATGTAGGCCGCGGCCAGGCGCGCCGTGTCCTTACCGAGCGCGGAGACCAGAGTCATGTCGACCAACGGGCCCACCGCCATGACGCTGACGACATACTCGCCGTTGCGCCAGTCGAAGCACATCAGGCGCGGCTCGCTGTAGAGCTCATGCGGCGTGCTGAGGAAGTACCAGCCGCCGCCGATGCCATTCACACGCTTTAACGCCCGGCCCACCGCCCGGGCGTAGTTGCCTTCGTTGAGAGCGCCAAAGTTCCACGGCGAGGTGACCCCGTTGGCCACGACCCCGGCGTTCTTCAGTGCGGTCAGAGCGCGGCCGATGTAGCGTTCCAGCGTGTCCTCATCCTGGGTCTGCGACCATTGCGCTTCGTTGAACAGCGCCGGTTGGATCTCAACCTCGACCAGGCTGATGCAGCCGGTCACGCCACCGCGCTTGTCGAAATCCGCCAGGCGTAGCGCGATCAGGTTGTCGGCGTCCGCCTTAAGCCGGGTCGTGACCTCGAAGCAGTCCAGGCGCCGACTCTTCTCCGGCCCAACAAGCTCGCCATTGAGGTAGATCGAGTTCGCATGCTCGATGCCCATCACGACCAGGTACAGCTTCTTCTGCGCCGCCGCTGCCGGCACCTGGAAGCGCTTGCGAAACCAGCCGTACCCATTCTTGCCCGCAAAGCCCTGTTCCTGCCACAGGCCGGGCAGATTCACGCTGCTCCAGCCGGCGTCGTCGAGCGCCGGGTTCTCCCAGTGTCCGGCCAGCCCAGGGTCCTCACCCGCGGGCTCTTTCGACTTCTGCCCGGCTACGTCCGGGGCAGGCCAACTCTTGCCAAGATTGAAGCGCCAGGCGCCGTGCAGGTCGACCACCGCCATCTTCGCCAACTCCTGGGGGGTGTACTGGCGCGCCAGCGGCTGGCCGGTCTCGGTGTCGATGACCATGCCGTGGGAGATGATTTCGGGGGTGATATCGAAACTGGGCAGCAGGCGCGTATTGACGAAGCCGAAGTACGTGTCGAGTGCCGTCTTGACCAGCGGATCGGTGACCGTATCAACCAGGCCCTGGCTACCGAGGTACGACAGCACCGAGAACTTGCCCTTCACGCCAAACTCGGCGCACAGGGTGGCGAAGTCCTCGAGCGTCGTCCAGCGATCTGCGCCCTTCCCCTCGGCGCGGCGCTTAGCGACCTCCTCGCTCGAGAGGCGGCCCTCCGTGATCGGGGCCCCGTCGTCGATGATCAACGAGAGAGGACACAGCAGATTCGGCAGTTCGGCGCGGATGCTCTCAACGCGCCCGGCAGGCGCCAGCGCCACCGCTGCATTCTCCGCACCCGCCGCGCTCAGGGCGGTGGCCAGCACGGCGGCGCAGCCCACCCGTCCCACGCCCATCCCAGCCCGGTCCACCGCCTGGCCCAGACTGCCCAACCGCCGCGGAAGCTGTTGCCTGTTCATGACGCCATGTTCTCCTAACCGTCAAGCGCTGCGCCGGTGAGGGTACACTACTTCAGCGTCCAGGTCCCGAACTGTTCGGGCTCCATGAAGCCGGTCAGGTTCTGCGACCAAGAGGAGAGCTCGCCGCCGCCGGTCCGACGCTGCCGACAGAGGTTGGTCCGGAACGTGAGGCCACTCGCGGGCTTGATCTTCAACTCCGACCACGGGATCGCGATCTCCGCACACCAGCCCTGGCCAGCGATCTTGGTGGCCGCCTTCCAGGTGGGGTTGTACGCCATGTCGTTGGCGGTGTAGAATTCGGCGTCCCATTGCACCCCCCGCGGATTCAAGATGAAGTGATAGTACGGCAGCCCAGCGGCAGCGCTGGCGATGAAGATGTCGAAGCTGTCGCCATTCCATACCGCATCGTCGTGGCCGTTGCCCACGATCTCGAGTTTGGCAACCTCGGGGTCCGCGGCCTGGATCGCCAGATACAGATTCTGGGCGTCGTAGGTGACCCTGGCGCTGGTCTTTGCCTTGATGTCGGCGTCGGTGCTGCCGAAGTAGCCAACGAAGTCCGGCAAGGTGGCGGCGCCCTGCCAGGCCACCTCGTCAAAGACGCCGTCGAGTTGGGGTGCGGCGCCCGTGAGTGCGGGGATCGTCGCGCTCCGCTTGATGAGCTTCTCGGCGATGGCGGCTTTGCGCTTTGCGTCGACACCCTGCATCAGCGCTCGCAGGTCAAAACCCAGCGGCCGGTTCTCGGCAATGGCCGTCCGGGCGCGGACAATGGCTTCCTCCATGCCGGGCGGGACGTCCTGGTTGGTCCACCAGTTCATCTTCTCGCTGTAGAGCCAGACATACTCGTCGGTGGTCTTGAGGGCGTAGTAGACGTTGTGCTCGAACCACCTGGCCCGCTCGTCGGGGGTCAGGTACAGGGCCGGGATGTTCTTCCACGGCACCCGGGCAAAGACATAGTCCATGTAGAGCGCCTGCGAGGCCTGTGTCTGAGTCTGGAACTTGGCCACGGCAGCGCTGGGGATGAGGTTCAGCGCGCCCTGCCGCATGGCGTGGTACACGGCAAAGAACTTCTCGGAGCTGTCGTAATAGTACGAGGGCTCATTGCCGTCCGTCATCGTCATCCCGGGCCCCATGCCCTCGAGGACGCCGTTCAGGAACGGCACATACAGACTGTAGCCCTCTCCAGCCAGGGCCTGCTCGCGCTTTGCCGGGTCGCTGATGGCCATCTCAGTGGGGAATTGGCTGTAGGTGAAGAACGTCAGCAAGACATTGCCCGGCAAGGTCCTGCCAATCGCTTCAATGAACTGCTGGCCGCGCTGATGGGCCTTGGCCGCATAGTCGGCGTAGGTCGTGGTCTTGGCGTGCTTCTGCTGCGCGTAGGACCAGGGGTTGAAGCCGTACGGCTCCGCATCGAAGGCCAGCGAGCACCCGCCCGCGGCGGCGCAGCGGGCCATGATCTCGACGTTGCTGACCACCGCCTCCCAGTCGCTGTCGCTGAGCCAGTCCTGCTCCGAGGCCGAGTACATCATCAGAAAGTTGTGCCGAAACGTGCCCCACCTGATGCTCTGCATCGCCTTCACGTCGGCCTCGTAGTCCGACGGGTTCCACTTGCCGCCGCTGAAGATGTTACCGCCGTGCTTGCCCGCGAGCCGCATGATGACCCCGTCAAACGGCCGCTTCTCCATGGCGGCGAGGTTTGCCGCCACGAACGCGGGCTGGGGCACATCCCAGCCATACTCGATCAGCTTCTTGGTGGCCGGGAGGCGGCCCGGCTGGGCCATGGCTGTCCCGGCCATGACCAGAAGCGCGACACCCCCAAGTGCAGTCCGGCGCATGTGCAGAATCTCCCTTTGGCTGCGAACACTGTCCGACGCTGAAGAATAGTGTCGCATTCCTGCTTGTCACGCAGATGCGGCGTGGCTGGGCGCAGGTCAGTTCCGTAGGGGTTTCTGTTTCGATCGTCTCCGCGTCCGGCGAGCAGAACGGGTCACTTGACTCTTGGGGGAGACTGCCGGCGGGACGTGTCGCAAATGCCAGACGCCGCGGAGCGCTGAAAGCGCGGCCATTCCTCAGCCCAGGGCATCGCCCTGGGAATGGAATCCAAAACGAGATTGAGCCCTGCCGGGGCGGCATACCGACAGTCCATGGGCACCGCGCGGCCAGCTATGGCGCCCCTGCAG
>CAILKC010000604.1 GCA_903834675.1 uncultured Victivallales bacterium
GGTCAGGATAAAGACCAGGTCGCCCCAGATAATCGGGGTCGAGGTCCCCAGCCCCGGGATCGCGGTCTTCCAGCGCACATTGAGCGTCTCGCTCCACTGCGTCGGTGGATTGCCTGCGGGGGCTACGCCATTGTCATTGGGGCCGCGCCAGCGCGGCCAGAAACCGGGCGCCTCGGCCGCGCCGACGAGAGCAGCGCTGACCAGTACGACACTCAGCACGCCGCTAAAACCAAGTCGATGGATCATTGCTTTCTCCGTTCTTCTCTGCGCTCCGGCGCCTTGGCGCGAGCCCCTTCCACCTGCCGGATGGCTTGGAAGGGGCAAAGGTAGGCCAGCAGAGCGGAAAGGCAAGCGTGCTGGCGGATCCGGGCGCCAGGCTTCACTGGCATGACGACCGTCGCTGAGATCACCTCTACCCAGCGCCTGCCATGGAGCTATATTGGCGCCTGCCAGAGACAAGGCCGCCGGCCGGGGGCAACCCGTTCCCCCCATCATTAGGAGACCCGTGCGCATGGCCACCTTCGCAGAACGCAGCGGCGACACCCTCGCCCTGACCCGGCAAGACAAAGAGGCGCTTCTTCGCCAGGCCATTGCGGCCATCGGGAGACCGCTGCGCAAAGTCCTCATCATCCCGCCGGATTTTACCCGCTTTAACTCCAACGCGGGCGAGTTGACCGCCATCCTCTACGCCCTGCTTGGCCCCCAGGTTCAGGTTGACATCCTCCCCGCGCTCGGCACCCACTTCGCCATGACCGAAAAGGAGATCCGGACCATGTTCGGCCCGGACATCCCCCTCGAGCGCTTTCGCGTCCACGACTGGCGCCGCGACGTCCGCTACCTCGGCGACGTGCCCGGGAAGCTCCTGCACGAGTGGTCCGAAGGCAAACTCGACTACCCCGTACGCGTCGAGACCAACCGCCTCCTCTTCGATGGCTACGACCTCATCCTCTCCGTCGGCCAGATCGTGCCCCACGAAGTCGTCGGCATGGCCAACTACACCAAGAATATCATGGTCGGCGTCGGCGGCGCTGACCTGATCAACCGCTCCCACTTCCTCGGCGCTGTCTACAACATGGAGCGCATCATGGGCCGCAGCGACACCCCGGTGCGCCGCCTGTTTAACTATGGCTGCGAGACCTTCCTGCGCGACCTGCCCATCGTCTACGTCCTCACGGTCATGGCCAAGAACCGCGCTACCGCCAAGATGGAGATGCGCGGCCTCTATGTCGGGGACGATATGGCCACCTTCAACGCCGGCGCCCGCCTCAGCCAGAAAGTCAATCTCGACCTGCTCGACCAACCCCTCCGCAAGGTCGTCGTCTACCTCGATCCGCACGAGTTCAAGAGCACCTGGCTCGGTAACAAGAGCGTCTACCGCACCCGCATGGTCATCGCCGACCACGGCGACCTCATCGTCCTGGCCCCTGGCCTGCGCGAATTCGGTGAAGACCCCGAAATCGATCGCCTCATCCGTAAGTACGGCTACCGCGGCACCCCCGCCACTCTCGCCGCCGTCGAGCAATACGACGACATCCGCAATAACCTCAGCGCCGCCGCTCACCTCATCCACGGCTCCAGCGAGGGCCGTTTCCGCATTACCTACTGTCCGGGACCAGGCCTGCCCCGTGACGCCATCGAAAAGGCCGGCTTCCTTGCCGGTGACCTCGAGGCCATGCTGAAACGCTACGACCCCGGCACCCTCGCCGACGGCCGTAACCGGCTCCCTGACGGCGAGGAGATCTTCTTCATCAGCAACCCCGCCCTTGGCCTCTGGGCCTTGCGCCAGCATTTCGCCTGAACCAAGACTGCGGGAAAGCTCGTCGCAGCTCTTGACTTGGATCGCTCGAGGGGTAGAGTATAGCTGATTGAAATCTCAGACATGTTGCGGGGTGGAGCAGCCCGGTAGCTCGTCAGGCTCATAACCTGAAGGTCGTTGGTTCAAATCCAGCCCCCGCTACCAC
>CAILKC010000605.1 GCA_903834675.1 uncultured Victivallales bacterium
CCGCGGCTCGCGGCCACTGCCCGTGAGGCCACGGGCGGTCCAGAAGAATTGGAGCGGCCGCGGCTCGCGGCCACTGCCCGTGAGGCCACGGGCGGTCCAGAAGAATTGGAGCGGCCGCGGCTCGCGGCCACTGCCCGTGAGGCCACGGGCGGTCCAGAAGAATTGGAGCGGCCGCGCAACGGCGGGGAGTTTCGTATGGCTTTGGGTCTGGCAGGGCGCGTGGCGGTGGTAACGGGGTCTTCCCGCGGGCTGGGCGAGGCCATAGCGCGGCGTCTGGCGACGGACGGGGCGGCGGTCCTCGTTTCCGGTCGCAATGAGCCGGAAGGCCAGCGCGTCGTCCAGGCGATTCGGGAGCTTGGCGGGCGGGCGGCCTGGCAGCGTGCCGAGGTCAGTTCGGCAACGGACTGCGAAGCCTTGATTCAGGCCGCCGTGGAGCAGTTTGGTCGGCTCGATATCCTGGTCAATAACGCGGCGGCGATGGGCTACGGCCCGGTGGCTGAGGTCACCGCCGAACAGTGGGACGAGGTGTTCGCTACCAACGTGCGCGGCGCCTTCCTGCTGACCCGGCGGGCCTTTGGGCAGATGCGGCGCCAGGGCGGCGGTGGCAACGTGGTGAACATTGGCACGACGCACATCCGCTGCCCCGGGATCGACCGGCTGTCCTATGGCTGCTCGAAGGCGGCCCTGCTGGCCCTGACCAAGGCCTTCGACCGCGATGGCGCGCGGGACCAGATCCGGGTCAATTGGATCACCGTGGGCTGGGTCGCCACTCCCCGCGAACTCGAATACCAGACCGAGCGCCAGGGCGACGGCGCCAAGTTCCTGGCCGAGCGCGCCGCGCATCTGCCCATGGGCCGACTGGAAACCCCCGGCGAAATCGCGGCGGGGGTGGCCTTCCTGGTCAGTGACGAAGCGGCTCACATCACCGCGTGCGAACTCAACCTCTCCGGCGGTAACCTGATTTGAGGAGGCTGTAGCGATGCCCCAGCATCTTGATGAGTGCGTGGCCAAGATGACCGCGGCCGGCATCTGCCCGGCGGCCATTGCCTGTTTTCAGCAGTACTATCGGCAGTATCGCAGCGGTCAGGTGCGCACCGAACTGCGCGAGGACGACATCCGGCCGCCACCCGACGAGCGCTTGGTGCGCCTGGAGGCACTCCCCCCCGCCGCGGCCGAGGGTCTGGCCGCCACGGTGGTCATCAAGCTCAACGGCGGCCTGGGCACCAGCATGGGGCTGACCCGGGCGAAGAGCCTGCTCGAGGTCAGGCCCGGAATCGCCTTCCTGGACGTGATCGCGCGCCAGGCGTTGGCCACGGGCATGCGGTTGCTGTTCATGGACAGCTACAACACCCGCAGCGACACGCTGGCGCACCTGGCGCCCTATGCCGGACTGGCCCGCGAGGGTCTGCCCCTCGACTTCTTGCAGAACCAGTTTCCGCGTCTGCGGGCGGACCTGGGAGGTCCCCTGAACTTCGGCGACGAGCGCGACTGGAATCCGCCCGGCCATGGGGACCTCTATCTGGCGATTCAGGCCCATGGACTGCTGGATCAGCTCTTGGCCCTGGGGTGCCGCTACGCCTTCGTCTCGAACTGCGACAACCTCGGGGCCAGTGCCGATGGCCGCATCCCGGCGTTCATGGCCGCCCAAGGCGTGCCTTTCCTGATGGAAGTCTGTCGCCGTTCGCCCATGGATCGCAAGGGCGGCCACCTGGCGGTGCGGCGCCAGACCGGCGCACTCTGCCTGCGCGAAGCCGCGCAGCGCCCGCAGGGTGGCGACCGCTTCGAGGACATCGAGCTCTATGGCTGGTTCAACACCAATAACTTATGGGTCGACCTGCAGGCTCTGCGCGAGGTTCTGCGGTTGCATGCCGGGATGATGCCGCTGCCGCTGATGCTGAACCCGAAGAAGGTGGACGGGGTGCCGGTCATGCAGTTCGAGACGGCGATGGGTGCGGCGATCGAGCTCTTCCAGGGGGCTCGCGCCCTGGCCGTGCCCCGGGCGCGTTTTGCGCCGGTAAAGAAGACCTGCGATCTGCTGGTCCTGCGCTCCGACGTGTACGATCTCGATCTCACGACGGGACGTCTTGGCCAGGCGCCAGGGGCCTGCCTGCCCACCGTGGACTTGGATGAGGTCCACTATGGCAAGGTGGCCCAGCTCGACCAGCGCTTCCCCGAGGGCGCACCGTCGTTGCGGGGCTGCACATCGCTGGTGGTGCGGGGAGAGGTCACGTTTGCCGCCAGGACGACCTTCCGCGGCGCCGTCACGCTCAGCGCCGAAGGTCCCAAGCGCCTGCCCCCCGGCACCTATGAGGGAACGGTGCGGCTGTAGCCCAACGCTCAAGGCTTTGGCGTCGACCGTCCTAATCCGCCGGACGCCGTCCCGCCCTGGAGCGGTCCCCGCTGTATTCCCATCCAGAGACGGCGGAAGTCCTGCCCTCGGGCATGACAGCCCGCCGACCTCCACGCCCTGCGGGCGGAAGAGCCGGTCAGCCCTTCTTGCCGCAGGGGCCGGTGCAGCCGTCCCAGCAGTAGGTGCACAGCTTGCTCTTGGGCAGACCCACGGCGTCGACCAGGTCGTGGAGGCGCTGGTATTTCAAGCTGGAGAGCTTGAGTCGGCGGCGGATGTTGTCGACCATGGCGCCGTAGCGCTCGCTGTCCGGATCGGCATACGCATCGAGGTGGACGTCGTCCGTGCCCTCGAGTTCCTTGATTGCCCGCCGACCGGCCAGGTCCAGCACCGACCGGGAGCGCGAGAAGTTCAGGTAGCGACAGCCGAACAGCAGCGGCGGGCAGGCGGGCCGCATATGCACTTCCCGGGCGCCGAAGTCATACAGTCGCTGCACAATTTCTTTGAGCTGCGTGCCGCGGACGATGGAATCCTCGCAGAAGAGGATGCGCTGGCCTTTGACCATGGACTTGATCGGAATGAGCTTCATGCGGGCCACCAGATCACGCACGGCCTGATCTTGCGGCATGAAACTGCGCGGCCAGGTCGGCGTGTACTTCACAAAGGGCCGCTTATGGGGGACCCCGGCGGCATTGGCATAGCCGATGGCATGGGCCGTGCCCGAGTCCGGGATGCCGGCGACCATGTCCACCGTCACCTTGTCGCCGCGGGCCAGGGCCGCGCCACAGCGGTAACGGGCCTCTTCGGTGTTGATGCCTTCGTAGTCCGAGGCCGGGTAGCCGTAGTACACCCACAGAAACGTGCAAATCTGCATCTCCGTGCTGGGCGGCTGCACCGTCTCGATGCCGTCCGGGGTCACCTTCACGATCTCGCCCGGGCCAAGGAAGCGCTCCACCTCGTAATCCAGGTTGGGGAAGGCGCTCGACTCCATGGTGACGGCGAAGGCGCCATCGCGCTGGCCCGTGACCACCGGCGTCCGCCCATAGCGATCCCGGGCCGCGTAGATGCCGTCGTCGGTCAGCACCAAGAGCGAACAGGAGCCGTCGACCAGACTCTGGACCTTGCGGATACCGGCCGCGAAGGACTCTTCCTGGCTGATAATGGAGGCGATGACCTCGGTCGGGTTGAAGGTGCCGCGACTCATCTCGGCGAAGTGCCGCCGACCATGGCGGAAAGCGCTGGCGACCAGGATATCGAGGTTCTGGATCACCCCGACCGTGATCACCGCGAAGGTGCCCAGGTTGGAGCCGACCAGGACCGGCTGGTCCTCGAAGTCACTGATCACGCCGATGCCCAGATGTCCCTGAAACTTGGGCAGATCGATCTCGAACTTGCTGCGGAACTGGGAATTGGTGATGTCGTGGATCACCCGGTGGATGATGTCGCCATCCAGCACGGCCATGCCGCCGCGCTGCGTCCCCAGGTGAGAGTGGTAGTCGGTCCCGAAGAATAGGTCGCTGGTGCAATTGTGGCGGGATGCAACCGCAAAGAAACCACCCATATGACTGTCTCCTGGCGTCACACCATACGTGTTGCTTGTCTACGGGGTCCGTTGTGACCGGTGCGGCCACCGCCCCTCCAGGGTAAACCCCCGACGCGGAGAGTGCGGCAACCGTGAGGCCGCGTCCGGCAGACGCGCCCCAGCGGGCGGGACAACCGGCAAGATAAGGGAGAGCCCTGGAGATGCAACCCGGCACCCAGTGGTCCAGCGGTCGCAGCCGGTACTTCGTCAGGTCGTGACTCCGCCAGTCACGCCGTGTGGCAACGTAGGTCGCCACTCCGCTCGCGACCCCGCCGAACCGCGGGGATTGACGCCAACGGAGCGGCACCCTACGTTCTCACATGGCCAAGCCGAAACGCAAACTTACCTCAGCCGAAAGGGCCGCACGGAAACGGCGGCGCCGGGAGACCGAGATCATCTTCGTCCACGGCAAGCAGAAGCCAGTCAAGCGACTGCCGACCATCGAGGGGATGGACGTGGACGAGTTCATCCGCCGGAACGCCGACCCCATCTGGCTACAGCAGAATGAGATGTGGGAGTATATGGAAGCCGCGATGGTCGGCGGGGCCGCCGCGGACGTTGGGCTACCGTCCGAGCCTGCCGAGTTCGCTGGCGATGATGACTTCCCCTTCGGGGCCATCGGGAACGAGATCGACGATGGCATTGCTTTCGAGGCCGGGGAGAACAACGCTGACACTGGCGTGCCGCCTGGAGCCGCGCGGACCGAGGCCGACGGCGCTACGGGTTACTCTGACGGCGTTGGCAGAATCAGTCGCCCACCCCCGGCGGACACGGCCGGGGGGACGGCTAGGTGCTCGGCCGTGGTGGTCTCGATCCAGGTGACTGCATAGGTGCCGTCGGTGACCCCGCTGAGCCTGAGCAGTCCTTCGTCCCGTGCCGCCGGGGTGCGCCCTTCGCGTTGGCACAGCCAGATAAACTCCGGCAACCGTCAGCCGGGCATTGCGGATCAGCACCCGCTCGCCCGCTTCGAGCCGTCGAGCCAGATCGCACGCCAGTTCCCAGAACGCCTCCCGGCCGAGCGGAGTCCTATGGTTCATCAGGTGCAGACGGTAACCCCGGTAATCCGCTCAGCAACCCCTGGAGGACGACGCCCCCGCTGAGCCGCCGCGACCCACGAGAGCGGTCCCCTGGAGGGCGAGTGGCCCGCCGCGGCGGACGCGCAGGCGCCCGCGAGTTGCGGGTTCTGCAAGCGCCTCAGTACTGGGATTCAGCCTGGCGCCAGTTGCCCGGCAGGAATCCGTCGAGGCGCTTGGCAGGCCGCTGCCGGTTCGCCGACGCCATGTCAGCTGCAGAGCGACGTCCATGCCGCCAGTGCTGCCGAATTAAATTGGGGCTGATTCGAGGCTCTTGCAGAACCCTCGGCTCACCAGCATCCCGCCTGGAGCCGGCGGTCCGCTCGGGCGTAGCCAGGGCTAGCGCCGTACCTGGGGGTCTTGCCGACGGCGGGTACCGCGATCCGCCGCGGCGGACCCGGAACGGGCTTGGCAGCGCGGACTCCAAGGCCAGACGCGGGATTCTGCAAGAGCCTCTTTCGTGTACATGAAATCGCTCTTAAGCTATTGATTACGTGCAATTGTATGCTATAACCTATTGTCCCTAAGGTAATTGCGTGGGAACGGCACCGAGTACAAGTTTCCCGCATTGATCATCAGTACGGCAGTAAGCTGCCGGGCAGAGGTATATTAACGGCGTACTGGAGAGCGGATCCGGGGGTGGCCGGACCCTGGCGGGCCGTCGCCGCTGGGCGCTTCACGAGCATCGCAGCGAGGGCCTGAGCACCATGTTTCCGCCTGCCTTGAATGCGTACCGTCCGAGCCTGCGTCTAGGCCTGAGTTGCCTGCTGGTCACGCTGGTGATCGTCACGGCCGCATCCTTGGGTGTGGCGACCTATTTCGGCGCTCGCTCCCTGGTCCGCAACAGCATCCGCGAGCGTCTGCATGATGCCGCGGCCACCGGGGCCCTCCTCCTCGACGGGGAGGCGCACCGCAGCCTGCGCTCGCGAGCCGATGAGGATACCCCGGCGTACCGGGCTATTCGTGCCCAACTGCGGCTCATTCGCGACCGCTGCCTGCAAGTACGCTTCGTCTATACCATGCGCCGCGCCGACGAGGGCAAGTTCCTCTTCGTCGTGGATGCCGAGGAGAACCCTGCCGATGTGAGCCATCTGGGCGACGTCTACGACGGCGAGTTCAGCCCCGCCATGGCCGCTGGGTTCACGCCGCCGTACCAGGTTCAGGTTGCCCGCGACCTGGTCGAGGATGAGTGGGGAGTCTGGCTGAGCAGCTACGCTCCCTTCTTCACCAGCACCGGAGAATTCGAGGGTCTGCTCGCCCTCGATGTGTCCGCCGCCAGCGTCCGCCAGGCCGAACGGCGCTGTCTCGCCGGCATCCTGGGAATCACCACCCTCATCTGCCTGCTGGCCATCGTCTTTGCCATCCTGCTCTCGCATCGGGTCAGCCACTCGCTGCTGCTGCTGGCCGACGACATGGACAGTATTCGGCGCTTCCACCTCGGCGAGACCGTTCCGGTGCAGTCGCGCATCCGCGAGATCCGCGACATGGCCGAGTCGGTCCGCAACATGAAATCGGGGTTGCGCTCGTTCCGGCGCTATGTCCCCGCCGAACTGGTGGGCGAACTGATCCGCCTGGGCCGCGATGCCGTGCCGGGCGGCGAGCGGCGCTGCATTACCACCTTCTTCTCGGACGTCAGGGACTTCACGTCCATCTCAGAGAAACTCCCCCCCGAGATCCTGGCCGAAGGCCTGGCTGTCTACTTCCGCGGCATGACCCGGATCATCCTGGAACAGCGCGGTACGGTCGATAAGTTCATCGGCGATGCCATCATGGCCTTCTGGGGCGCACCCAGCCCGACCGAGGAGCACGCCCTGCTGGCCTGTCGTGCCGCCCTGGCCTGCCAACGCCACCTGCTCTCGCTCAGCGATGTCTGGAGGCAACAGGGAGTGCCGCCGCTGGAGACCCGCATCGGCATCAATACCGGCGATGCCATCGTCGGCAATATCGGCTACGAGGAACGCCTGAGCTATACCGCGTTCGGCGACTCGGTGAACCTGGCCAGCCGCACCGAGGGCCTCAACAAGTACTATGGAACGCATATCCTCCTGACCGAGAATACGCTCCCTCTGGTTTCGGCGCAGATGCTGACGCGCTGGCTGGACCGCATCGCGGTGAAAGGGCGCAGCGTCGGCCTGGACATCTTTGAACTGCTGGTCGAGCGCCAGGCCGCCACTCCCGACCAGCTCCGCCTCGCCGCGACCACCAACCGCGCCATGGAGTGCTACTTCCGCCGCGAATGGCAGACCACCATCGAGGCGCTCGAAGAGGTGCGCGGCATCGTCCCCGAGGATATGGCCTCGTCCGTCCTCGTCGAGCGCTGCCGGACCTTCCTGGTCGAGCCGCCGCCGACAGACTGGAATGGGGTCACGGTGATGCGGGAGAAATGAGGACCTGTGTAATAAGGATGGGCCGAGGTATTCAGCTCCAAAGGGGCGCGTTGGGCGCCCAGGGCACCGCCCTGGGTACCCGTTCACCCCACAGATTGAGCCCTGAAGGGGCGGCCTATGCGACCTCAGCCCGAACCTAGGGCAGATAGCTCGCCCCTACAGGGCTCAAACCCATAACTATCCTATTCCCAGGGCGTTGCCCTGGGCTGGTATGGCCGCGCGCCTTCAGCGCTCCAGGCGGACTTCCTGATTGCACAGGTCGATTATTAGTGGCTGTTTCGTGTACATGAAATCGCGTTTAAGCTATTGATTACGTGCAATAAGATTCTGTAAAGTATTTATCTTAAATGAGTTGCGTGGGAACGGCACCGAGTCAAACCGAGTCAACAGCCGGGGGGCTCGGTTGGAGGGCGGCCCGGTCGAATACCGTGAGCCTGTCGAACGGGCGCGGCCCCCGCGGTACGGGAGCCGGAATCCTGCCCGTCCGTAAGCGCCCGCGGCGGAACCCGCGTCGGCGGCCGCGGTCCAAACCAGCGCCGTGAGTAGGTCCGTGACCTCAGGTTCAACCTGCCCTCAGCCAGGAATGCCAGTCAAGAGAAGGAATGCAGCAATGGCACTGAAGAAAGATGTCGAAGCCGTCCTGAACAAGCAGCTTGAGAAGGAGTTTGACGCGGCGGTCGTGTACCAGGCTATCTCGATCTACTTCGAGCAGGAACTGCTGAAGGGGTTCGCCGCCTGGTTCAAGCGGCAGTTGGGGGAAGAGCGGGCGCACGCAGGCAGGATCATCGAGTACATGCTCGACCGCGGTGCGGCGCCGGTTCTCCCTGCGACCAAGGCGCCGAAGATGAAGTATGCCTCGCCGCTGGAAGCCCTGAAGAGTGCCGTGGCGCACGAGCGCGCCAACACCGCGGGCATCTACGCCTGCCTTACCGCCGCGCAGCAGGCCGACGACCCGGCCACGGTGGAGGCGCTCCAGTGGTTCGTGAAGGAGCAGGTCGAGGAGGAGAAGTGGGCCGACGAGTACACCCAGATGCTGGAAAAGGTGGCGGGATCGGTCGGTGGCCTGTGGGCTTTCGACCACCGCGTCGAGAAGCTCGCCAAGGGCGAGTGACCTCACGGTCTGCGTGATGTCGATGGCGACGGCGGTTTCTTCGCTGCTCATTGGGAGGCGCGGCCCGCCGGGCGCTTGCCGTCGCCATCCTCCCGACTACTCGCGGATCACCGGGTCAAGGCTCTTTCGGCCACCACATGACCATGGCCTTGGTGACCGTCCGCAGCGAGTAGCCGTGGCTCTGTCGGGTGGCAGACTTTGCCAGGTACTCGCCCAGCCGCTTGAGCCGGCGCACGCCATCCAGGCGGAAGAAATGGCGGAACGCCGCCACTTCTTCGTCGATCGACCGGAACTGGTGCGTCTTCCTTATCGACACATACTCAAGGCGCGGACAGAGGCCCATGGCGCTGAGCAGATTGAGCGTCGTCAGGTCGGAGAACCGTACCGGCGGCCCCCCCATGCACTCGGGGAATAGCGCGCGGAACTCTCCGTCGTCCGGAAGGCTGAAGGCCTGGGGGATGATGAAGGCGGCACGGCGGGTCAGTTGGTCCATCTTGGCGATGCAGTCGACGAAGTTAGGACTGCCACTGCGGTCGCAGGCGATGAGCTCTAGGGAGCGGTGTGCGATCACGATATCGTGGGCCCCGATGTCTCTGTAGGGCATGACGTCCATCCACCGTCTGTGGACGGCGCCGATGGGGGCCAGGCCCTCCTGACGGGCTTCGGCCGACACACGTTGCAGCATCTGCTCCGAAGCATCGCACACGGTGACGGAACTCAAACGCCTCGCCAGGGGTAGCGCCAGAGAGCCGGTCCCAACCCCCAGTTCAAGACCGGTGTCGGTGGGCAGCGGGCGAGCTTTCGCCTGAATGCAACCGACGAGTGCCGCCGCGTAATCGAGGAACGAGGGGTCCGACGCCTCCTGCTCAACGGCATTGGTCCTGCCGTCCCAGAACGCTTCCAGGTCGCGGGCCGCCAGCAGCGCCGGGCCCTTCCGCCAGCGCTTCATCATCTGCACGTTCCAGTAAGCGACCTCGTTGGTTCTCATGGTCTTCCTTCGGGCGGCGGCAGACGGCCTTGCTCAACCTCACCGACTGCCTGCAGCAGTTAAGGGTCACGTTACGGACTGAGGCGGTGGGGCGCAAGCGAGGAGGCGTGAAGAAACCGTGAGGAAAAACCGTGGAAAGTGTGAAGTCTAAGGACCTTGTTAAACTCTTCACATAGGGTTCACAATCAAGCGGTTGCGTCGCACATACCGCTCCGGTATGCTGGGCCTGGTGGGCAGCACTCAGGGTCAGGACTGAGGCGCCCGGCCAGCAACCAGGAGATGTGCCATGGAAGTGTCGGTCCTGCCACGGTCACGCCGTTCGTTCACCCTGATTGAGTTACTGGTGGTGATCGCCATCATCGCCATCCTGGCGTCGATGCTGTTGCCGGCCTTGTCACGTGCCAGGGGCAAGGCCAGGGAGACGCAGTGCATCTCGAACCTGCACCAGTTGGGTCTCGCCGTCCACATGTATGCCTCGGACAACCAGGAGTGTTGCCCGATCGACCCGCTGGGGATGAACAACCCCCATGTGGCGAGCAGCGTGGGTTTCTGGCCCTACACCGGTCAGGCGCGCAGCCTTTTCTACTGCCCTGACGCGCAGACCTGCGAGCCGTTGGCGGCGCCGGAGTCGATCATCGAGACCGACGCCAACTGGCTGGCGGGCAACATCAGCTACCGGTACTATTCATGGACAGGCACGGTGACGCCTGGGATGGCGTTCCCGCCTCGCGCCCTGACGCTGAGACTGGACTCGGAGGCCTGGGTCTATTCTGACTGGTTCAAGAATGGGTGTGCGGTATGGCCGCACTTGCGCCAGGGAGGACCCTTGGGAGGCATGCTCGTCCTGCGCCTGGACAACAGTGTGGAACACCAGTACGGTCGCCCGCGCGACAACTACAAGTAGAGCCGAATGGCAGTCAGAGCAGAAAGGGGATTTCCCATGCAGACGCACCCGCAATCGAGGTACTTTGGCAGCGCCAGGGGGCCGCGGGCGGCCTTTGTCGCGCTGCTTGGCCTGCTGGCGCTCGTGGCGGCGGGCTCCAGCGTCCACGCCGTGGGTCCGCCCCTGGCCACCGCGAAGGTGCTGACCGTATACGTTCCCTGCGGCATGCTCTCGGCCTTCTTCAAGGTTAAGGAGCAGTACGAGACCGGTCATCCGGGGGTGCAGCTTAAGCTCGAGTTCGACCGTGCCGACGCTCTTACCGACAAGATCCTGAAGGAAGGCGCCACTCCCGACGTCCACCTCTCGATCGGACACGTCGAGACCGACCTCCTGGTCCAGGGTGGCAAGGTCGAGGTGAAGACGCCAGTGGCCTTTGGGCGCTTCAGGCTGGCACTCTGCGCTAACCGGTCGCGCCGCGATGTCGTCACCTGCGTCGAGGATCTGGCCAAGCCCGAGGTCAAGACCATTCTGCTCACCCCCGCCGCCAACAGTTCCGTGGGGACCTACGCCCACGATGCTCTGACCAAGCTTGGTTTGTGGGAGAAGGTCGCCCCGAAGGTGACCTACCTGCCCACCATCAAGGACTGCTACCGCGATCTGGCGGGCGGCAAGGCCGACGCCAGCTTCGCCTACATCGGCTGCCCGTTGCCCATCGATCCGACCAAGGCAGAGTACTCGAAGGTCATTACCGTGCAGACGCTGGACGAGGGACTCTACGGCGGCGCCGTGGTCTTCGCCAGTGTCCTGAAGGCCGCGGCCCAGCCGGCCGAGGCGGCAGAGTTCGTGCGTTTTCTCCAGGACCCTGGGGTCCAGGCTTTGCTCGCACAGATCGGCCTGCAGCCGGTCGGGAAGTGAACTGGGCACGGTCGCGCACGACGACGGGGGCGGTTTCGAGGAGATGCACCGATGAAGAGCACGCTGTCACGCCGAGTCTGTCTGGGCTCTCTGTTGGCCGTGGTCGCGCTGTCCAGCCAGGCCCGCGAGATCACCGACATGGCTGGCCGCAAGGTCACCCTCCCCGACACGATCACCAAGGTCTATGCGGCCCAGCCCTACACCAATGTGCTGCTCTACATGGTCGCTCCCGAGATGATCCTGGGCCTGCAGCCTGGCTGCCTGCCGTTTGGGGAGGCGGAGAAGCGCTTTCTGCGGCCGGAGGTGGCCAAGCTGCCGGAGATCGAGACGCAGATCGGGGGCGGCGAGAACCCCCAGACGAACCTTGAGGCCATCCTCGCCCTGCACCCGGACTTCGCCCTGGCCAACGGGGGTGTCGGCTCCGACAAGATGCTGATGAACCCCGCGAAACTGGAGGCGAAGATGGCCACGATCGGCCTGCCGGTCGTCTTCGTGGATGTGCGCCGTATTGCCGACTACCCGGCGGGCATCGAGTTCCTCGGCACGCTTCTGGGCCGGGAAGCCCAGGCTCAGCGGATGTGTGCCTACGCCACCCGCGTGCTCGCCGAGGTGGGGAAAGTGGTGGCGGCGATCCCGCCCGAGAAGCGGGTGCGGGTGTACTATGCCGAGTCGGCGGACGGCCTGGCCACGGAGTCGGATGGATCCTTCCACACCGACGCCATCACTCTGGCCGGCGGCGACATCGTGCACCACGGCGATCTGAAGACCCACCAGGGCATGGAGAAGGTGAGCCTGGAACAGGTGCTCCTGTACGACCCGGAGGTCATCATTTCGCAGGAGCCTGACTTCGTGACGAATGTCTACAAGGATATCCGCTGGAAGGACGTGAAGGCGGTGGTCAACCACCGCATCTACACCATCCCGCGCTCGCCGTTCGACTGGATTGACCGGCCGCCGTCTGTCATGCGCATCATGGGGGTGCAGTGGCTCGCGCACCTCTTCTACCCGGAGCATTACCCCATCGACATTCGCAAGGAGGTCAAGGACTTCCACAAGCTCTTCATGGGCGTCGAGCTGACGGATGCCGACGTGGACCAGTTGCTGAAGTGAGAAGCACGGGTGTCATGTCCTATGCGCGCTGGATCATCCTGCTGTGTGTCTTGCTCGGGGCCGCGGTGCTGGCGGCGCTCTCGGTCGGGCGTTACCCGGTGCCGGTGCGGGATATTGTGCACTTTGTACTTGCCGCGGTCCGGCTGGAAGAGATGCCCCATGAGCGCTTCGAACTGCTGTACAATGTGATTGTGCAGATCCGTCTGCCGCGGGTGCTGACAGCGGTGCTGGTGGGGGGGGCGCTGGCCTGTTCCGGGGCGGCGTACCAGGCGGTGTTCCGTAACCCGCTCGTGTCGCCGGAGTTGATGGGAGTACTGGCGGGCTCGGCGTTCGGCGCCGCCCTCGGCATCCTGATCTCGGGGCACTGGTTCGTGGTCCAAGCGGCGGCCTTCGGTATGGGGATCGTGGCGGTAGCGGCCGGGGTGGGTATCGCCCACATGGCGGGCGGCGCCTCGATCATCATGCTGGTGCTGGGCGGTGTGATCAGCGGCACCCTGTTCACCGCCCTGCTGTCGGTCGCCAAGTTCGTGGCCGACCCCTACAGCAAACTGCCGGCCATCGAGTACTGGTTGATGGGCAACCTATCACTGGCTGACCTGCACACCATCGGCTGGGTCTTCCTGCCGATGGGCCTGGGGGTGGTCGTGCTCGCCGGTCTGGGCCGGGCGCTGGACGCTCTGTCCATGGGGGATGACGAGGCCCGCTCCCTGGGGATCCCGGTCACCGCCGTGCGCTATGGGGTAATCGCCGTCGCGACCCTGATCTCGGCCATGACCGTCTCCCTGGCTGGGATGGTGGGTTGGGTCGGCCTGATCATCCCGCATGTCGCCCGCCTGGCGGTCGGCCCCGGCAACCTCCGCCTGCTGCCGACCAGTGCCTGCCTGGGAGCCCTGTTCCTGCTGGCCACCGATGGCCTGTCGCGCACGGTCTTCAATGTCGAGATCCCGATCGGCATCCTGACTGCCTTGTTGGGGGTTCCGGCCTTCCTGGTCGTGCTGCACCGGGCCCGGAAAGGATGGCTATGAGCACCCCCACGTCTGCCTCGCCGCCAACCTTCGAACTGCAGGCCCGGGACCTGCACTTCGCCTACAACGGCCGCGCCGTGTTGCGGGGGGCGAGTTTGACGGTCCGCCCGGGCGAAGTGGTCTCACTGCTGGGATCGAATGGGGCGGGGAAGACGACCCTTCTGCGGCTGCTGCTGGGCCTGTCGCGCCCGAGCACGGGCACCGTCTGCCTGAACGGCAAGCCGCTGGCCCGCTACGGACGCCGGGAACTGGCCCTGCATCTGGCCTATGTCCCCCAGACGCACGTCACGCCCTTCCCCTACAAGGTGCAGGAGGTCGCCATGCTCGGGCGCCTGCCTTACACGGGGCTGCTGCGAGCTCCCAGCCGGGATGACCGGCGCGTCGTGGCGGAAACCCTGGAGCGCCTGGGCATTGCGCATCTCGCGGAGCGCCCCTACTCGCAAGTATCCGGCGGCGAACGGCAGCTCACGCTCATTGCTCGAGCCCTGGCCCAGGGCGCCCGGCTTCTGGTCATGGACGAGCCGGTCAGCGGCCTCGATTACGGCAACCAGCTGAGGTTCCTGGCGCACCTGCGGGCCCTGGCCGCGGACGGCTATTCGGTGGTCAAGGCCACCCATCACCCCGAGCATGCGTTGCTGGCCGCTACCCGGGTTGCCCTGCTGTGCGATGGCGTCGTGGTGCGTGACGGTCCGGCCGCCGAGGTCGTTACCCCGGCGGCGATCCGGCAACTCTACGGTGTTGAGGTCTCGGTCTTCCACGCCCCGGACGGCCAGGCGACCGCCTTCTACCCCTCGCCAGGGACGAGCGGGCTCTCCCCCGAGCCCCGGCCAGCATAGCGCGCTCGTGCTTGCCCCAGAAGTGGCGGAAGTGGATCCCCAGGTTTGTAGTTCCGCCTTCACGCGGTCCTCCTTCAGGACCGCCTGAAGGCGGCACTACGAACCCTTCCGGACAGCCTGGAAGCCGACCCCCTGGACGTCTCGGGTGGCGCCCGGGAACTCAGGAACACGGGAGCATCCCGCCGCTAAACGACAAGAACCGCGGTTGACGGTGGCTGGCAAGGCGCTACTGTGCCGACGGGCGGTCGGGCGACGGGTGGGGCAACGCGACGGGGCAGGACCATGGCGCAGACGAGGACACCGGCAAGGCGATGACACTGCGGGCAGCCATCCTGGGACTCCTGGCGGCGGCGTTCATCTGCGGCTTTACCTACTACAACGACTGCGTGCTGCATCAGAGCCTGCTGATCAGCGATCACATGCCGGTGCTGATCTACGGCGTGCTGCTCCTGTTCGTGGCGGTGGGCAACCCGCTACTGCGTCGGCTGCAGGCGCGGCTGGCGCTGCGGCCGGCGGAGCTGGCGCTGATCCTGGCGCTGGTGCTGTCGGCCTGCTGCATTCCCGCTTTCGGGCTGATGCGTACCTTCACGGCCTCGCTGATGCTGCCGCACCATCACGCGCTGATGGAACCGGCCTGGCGCGAGCACAACATCGTCAAGCTGGTGCCGGAGCAGATGCTGGCCGACGTCGGCGCGGACGAAGACGCGACCTTGACAGCGTTCGTGCAGGGCCTGAGCGAGGGGAACCAGCACATCTCGTGGGACCGGATCCCGTGGCAGGCGTGGACACGCACGCTGGCCTTCTGGCTGCCGATCGTGCTGGTGTTGTGGATCGGCCTGGTGGCGCTGGCGCTGGCCATTCACCCGCAGTGGGCGCAGCATGAGCAGTTGCCTTACCCCATTGCGACCTTTGCCGACAGCCTGCTGCGCGGCCACGAGACCGTCCGCTCGGTGCTGCGCTCCCGCCTCTTCTGGATCGGCTGCGGCGCGATTTGGTTCATCTATGCCTGGAACTATCTGCAGGGCTGGTTTCCGGAATTGGTGCCCTTCAAGCTGACCCTGAATTTCTGGCCGCTGGCCAAGCTTTTTCCGACCTTCATGCAGGGCGGCGGGGGACGGCTGCTGGTCGTCAACCTGCGCTTCATGCCCATCGGTTTCGCCTTCTTTCTGGCGGGGGACGTCTCTTTCTCGCTGGGCATCGGGCCGTACCTGTGGTGTCTGGTGGTGGGGCTATTTTCCGGGGTTGGCATCGCCCTGGAGAGCGGCGACTACCAGTCGCTGCGCCCGGCCAGCCTGGTGAACTTTGGAGCCTACCTGGGGATGCTGCTGGCCATCCTCTACTGCGGACGCTACTACTACGCCAACCTGCTGAAGCGTGCTGTCGGTCTGCGCGGCAGCGCGGGCCCCGAGCAGGTCTGGGCCCTGCGGGTGTTCATGGTCTGCGCGGCCGCGTTTACGGCCCTGCTATGCACGGCGGGGCTCGACTGGCCGTTGGCGGTGGGCTATGCCTTTGGCACCATCGTCATCTTCGTGGTCATGAGCCGCATCAGCGCCGAGACTGGCCTGTTCTTTATCCAGGTATCGACCTTTCCCTGTGTCATGCTCTGGGGGCTGCTGGGCTCGGAGGCGTTGGGCCCGCGCGCCATCGCGGTGCTGAGCCTGCTCTCGGGGGTGCTGCTGCTGGACCCGCGGGAGGCGCTGATGCCGTACATGGTGAACGTGCTGCGGCTGCTCGAGTGGCACCGGCTGAAGCTGGGACGCACGGCGGTCCTGTGTGTGCTGGCCATCGTGCTGGGGCTCTGCATTGCGGTGCCGGTCACCCTGTATTTCCAGTACGACCGGGGGCTGGAAACGGTCGATGGTTGGACCCAGTTGGCGACGGGCTACCCCTTCGCCAATGCGTTGGCCGCGAAGCAGGAGTTGGCCGGCCGCGGCAAGCTCGCCGAGGCGGAGGCATTGCGGGGCCTGGCGCGCTTTCGCCATCTGCAACCGAACCGCGCCTGTCTGCTGGGGTTTCTGGCGGGGCTGGGACTGGTGTTGCTGTGCGCGGCGGGCCGGGTACGCTACACCCGCTGGCCGATCCACCCGGTGCTCTTCCTGATCTGGGGCACCTACCCCGCCTGGCGTTTTGCGCCCTGTTTCCTGCTGGGCTGGCTGATCAAGGGCATGGTGGTGCGCTACGGGGGGGCGCAGTTGTACCGGCGCCTGCTGCCGCTGTTCACCGGGCTGATTGCCGGGGAGATCCTCGGCTACCTGACCGGGGTTGTGGCCGGACTGGCGTACTCGTTCTGCACTGGCGAGCCGCCACGCTACACGCTCTGGCGCTGAATCCCATGGCCTCAGGAGCGCTGCGGGATGGCCCGCTGCGCGGGTTGTGGCCTGCGCTAGTGGGTGCGGCCAGGCTCGATACCGACCCCGATACCGAGGTTTTCACGACCTGTGCAATAAGGGAGTCCGTCTGGAGCGCTGAAGGCGCGCTGCCATACCAGCCCAGGGCAACGCCCTGGGAATAGGACGGTTATGGGTTTGAGCCCTGTAGGGGCGAGCTATCTGCCATACCTCCGCACCGAGGCC
>CAILKC010000606.1 GCA_903834675.1 uncultured Victivallales bacterium
CCGCTGGCGCGGATGCCACCCAGGCGGGCCCCGCGGACGGGAGTGCTGCCGGGCCCGGGAAGGCGGCGGAGCCGGCTCCTGCCGGAGCCGCCGAGGAGGAGTTCTCTCGTCTGGAGAGGTGGAAACGCAAGCTGCTGGACCTGAGCCGCCGGAACCCGCTTCTCAATCTCCGGGATTCCCGTCGAGTGATCCCGCTTCTGTGCCCGAATCTGGCAGCGCTGGAGGACGCCTTGGTCGGAGGGGAGGAGTTCGCGGTTCTGCCCCAGCCGAAGGTCATGGGCGCTGCCGACCCCCGCGACGCGGAAACGCATCGCGAACGCACCGGGACAGACGCTCGGGACGTTTTCCTTCAGGGGCAGATGGCGCAGCGCAGGCTCCACGCCCTCCTGACCCCTGAGGAACTGGAGCGGCGGATGCTTGAGGTCAGTCGAGCCGACCGTCTGAGCCTCGAGGAGTCCGGCGCTAACACCCTGTTCATGACTCTCGGCTCCCTATGCTGGTATGAGTCAGACAAGAGCGAGGTGCCCAGCTTTGCGCCGATCATTCTGGTTCCGATGTACATCGAGCGCCGTTCTGTCCGTGAGGGGTTCCGGGTGAGGATGCTCGAAGACGAGTCGAGGATCAACGTCACCCTGATGGAGAAGCTGAAGGCGGATTTCGGCCTGGAGATCGACGGGCTTGATCCTCTGCCGACCGATGACGCGGGACTGGATATTCTGGCCATCCTGCGCCGCTTTCGCGAAGCTGTCAAGAACATCGAGCGCTGGGAAGTCACCGAGAGCGCCAGCCTGTCCATTCTGACCTTCACCAAGTTCCTGATGTGGCTTGACCTGGATCGTCACACCGCCACCCTCAAGGACAGCCCCATCGTCCGGCACCTGTTGGAGACCCCCGGGGAAGCCTTTCCTACCCAGGGTTCTGTCGTACCCGCCGAGGAACTGGACGCTCAACTCAAACCGGCGGACACGTATTGCCCGCTCGATGCAGACTCGTCACAGCTTGCCGCCATCCTGGCGGCAGAGCGCGGGGTGAGCTTCGTCCTGCAGGGGCCTCCAGGTACGGGCAAATCGCAGACCATCACGAATCTGATTGCCCATTGCATGACCAAGGGAAAGAGGGTCCTGTTTGTGTCGGAGAAGATGGCCGCGCTGGAGGTGGTTGAGCGTCGGCTCCAAGCCGTGGGGCTGGGACCCTTCTGTCTGGAGCTGCACTCCCGTAAGGCCAACAAGACCGACTTCCGCAGGCAGTTGGAGGAGGCTCTCCAGGTCGACCGTTGCCTCGAACCTGCGGAGTGGCCACGCCGGACGACCCAACTTGAGGAGCAGCGTGCGGAACTCAACGCCTACGTGAAGTCTCTCCACGAACCGCGGCCGTTCGGCCAAAGCGCCTATTGGGCAATGAACCGGATGATCGACTACTCGGCTCTGCCGGATGTAGACGCGACATTCGGCGCCATGGCCGGCATGAGCGCCGAGCGTACAGACCGCATCTTCAGCGTGGCACGGCAGTTGCAGACAGCTGCGGAAACCGCCGGTCTGCGTCCTGACCATCCCCTCTGCGACGTGGGGCTCACGACCTGGAATGTCGGCTTGGAGGCACAAGCGGCACAGAAGCTGCGCCGACTGACGAGTGCCGCGGAAAGCCTGGCCGTGCATGCTGGGAACGCCCTGCCGCCGCTGCGGTTGGGCTCGACGAAGTGGAGCCGGTTCGTCTTGGACTTCGCCGAGGAGCTGACCGGTTGCCTGCTCGACGCCCCGCCGATCGCCCCGGCTCTGGCGCGAGCCTCTGACTGGTCGGGAACCCGGATCCGTCTGCTGGAGCTGATCCACACGGGGCGTACTCGTGACGAGGTCCGTAACCGCCTGATGGGACTCTACGTCGAGGGTTTCCTCGGCCTTCCCCTAGAGCAACTGCAGTGCAAACTGATCGAGGGGCAGCAGAAGAACCCGATCTCGCGTTGGCTGACGACCCTCCAGGTTCGGCGCACCCTGAGGAAAGTCCAGAAGACACCGGAGTCCCTGACCTGCGACGCCATGAGGGAGCATCTCACGACAGCCATCTCACTGAAGGGGCTTGAGGCGAGCATCGCCCGTGCGAGTGACCTCGTGACTCTGTTCGGCACACACTGGTGCAACGGTCAGCCGGACTGGGACTTGCTGGCCAGGCAGGTGGACTGGGTTGGGCGCTTCAGGGGGGTGGTGGCGCGGACCGACTACGAAGACACAGCCCAGGCAATCGAAGTCTGGAACCTGTGGAGTGCTCTGGTTGCCGAGCAGCGCGATCTCATCGTCGCGGGCGGGCCGCTGGGCAAGTCCTTCGCGCGTTTCAGGGAGGCGATGCAGGAGTACCGTCAGGCGTGGGCTGACGTTCAGAGCGAACTCCAGATCAGCGGCAGTTCGCCTGCGCTCGTCGATTCCGTCCCGGACTACGCGTCGGCAGTCACTGCTGCCGCGGCCCGCTGGGCCTCAAACCTGGGCGAACTGCGGAGCTGGTGTTCCTACCAGGCGGCACGGGTTTTGGCGGTGGAGTTTGGCATGGGACCCGCGGCAGTTGCCGTTGAAAGTGGGACAGTGCCGCCAGGCCAGCTTGCCCGGCTGTGCGAGAAGGCGTTCGCACGCTGGTGTCTGAAGCAGATCCTGGCCGAGGACGCTGTGCTTGGGCGCTTCTTCGGCTCGGAGCACTCGCGCAAGGTCGGGGTGTTCCGCGATCTCGACGAACAGGTACGGGAACTGGTCCGGAGCGCCGTCTTTGCGCAGTTGAGCCTC
>CAILKC010000607.1 GCA_903834675.1 uncultured Victivallales bacterium
CCATACCTCCGCACCGAGGCCGCATGGTCCGCCCCTTCAGGGCTCAATCCGCGCTGTAGACGGGTACCCAGGGCGTTGCCCTGGGCGCCCGGAACGCCCCTTTGGGGCTGAATACCACGGCCCATCCTTATTGCACAGGTCGACAATATTGCGGGCGCCGCGCCGTTATCCGCATTATGTGAGTGCGGAGCCGGGTGGCTTTGCCTCTGGAACACCCCCAAGTTAGGAGTGAGACGATGACGCAGGAACTGAAACGTCTTGTCCGGCTGGCTGGATGTGGCGCGCTGCTCTGCGGTGGCGTGGTCCTGGCGCAGGACGCGGCGCCCGTCAAGCCGGCCGCCCCCGTGGCGCCGGCCGCTGGCGTCCCTGGGAAGCACGAGGTTAGCCAGGAAGTCAAGGATCTGCGCGGCAAGATCGAGGCCCAGGAGAAGGCCGTCCTGGAGAAGAACGCCGAACTGAAGGCGGCGGTCGAGGCCCTGGACGCACAGATCAAGGCCAAGCATGACGAGGGGACTCCCGAGGCGCGCAAGCAGGCCCGTGATCTCTCCAAGCAGCGCCAGGAGAAGCTCGCTGCCGCAGACCCCGTGCTGAAGGACCTCTACGCCAAGCTCGAACTGCTGCGCCCCCCGCGGGGTCAGGGCGACGCCAAGAAGGCTCCCAAGCCGGCCAAGGAGTGAGAACTGCCTGACGAACCGTGCCCGGGACGGCGCCGGTGACGGCCCTCCCGGGCAAGCCTACACCCGCGCAACGGCGCCCATCCCGAGCTGGACGGGCCCGTTGCGCGTCTCTTTTCGGACGGTCGGCCCAGAGCCCCTACGGGCCTCAGATGGCCGTCCAGCCGCCATCTACCATCAGGGTGTGCCCGGTGATCAGGTCCGCGGCCGGACTGCACAAGAAGACCACGGCGCCCACGATGTCCTCGGGCTGCCCGACACGCCCGAGCGGAATGCGGCGCAGCAGATCGGCGCGCAGGCTGGGGTCGTCAAAGGTTGACTGCGTCAGCGGGGTCAGAACGAAGGTGGGGCCCACCGCGTTGACGTGGATCTGGTGCTTTGCCCACTCCAGCGCCAGCACCCGGGTCAGATTCACCACTCCGGCTTTGCTGGCGCAATAGGCGGCGCGCCGGTAGTATCCCACCACCCCATTCTGTGAGGCGACGTTGACGATCCTGCCGCCGCCGGTCTTGAGCATCTCCCGCGCCACGCATTGGGACATGAAGAAGAGGCCCTTGAGGTTGACATCGAGCACGCGGTCCCAGTCGCTCTCGCTGACCTCGAGCGCCTCTCGCGGGATGTTGATCCCGGCGTTGTTGATCAGGATGTCGATCCGCCCCATCTCTCTGATCACGCGGTCGACCAGCGCCGCGATGCTGTCCAGCGCGGGCAGCGCCAGGGGCAGCGGCAGGGCTCGGCGTCCACAGGCACGAATGTGCTCACAGACTGGCTCCAGGGACGCCAGCCGGTCGGGCAGCTCCGTCGGGATGCAGTCCGCCCCCGCTTCGGCCATGGCGCTGGCGATGGCCGCGCCGATGCCAGAGCCCGCTCCGGTGACCACGGCGATCTTGCCGTCCAGACGCATGCTTGGGAGTACCATGCCGAGACCCTCTACCGAGCGCCGCTATCCACCCCACAACGCCGGCGCACCGACTACGGCCCCGGGCCGTGTCCTGCCTACCGGCCTGACGCACGCTACGATAGCGGCGCTGGCGTCAGTCGCCAAGGCAAGGGCAGGGGATGGGCGCAAGTCAGCTCCGTAGGGGTTTGCTTGTAGGAGACTTGCAGCAACCTCGTATGACCCAAACCGCTTCCCATTCCGCCCCTCGTCCGCCGCGGCGGACGAAGGGCGTTGGAGGGCGCCGCTGCGTCGGCGCCGCGGC
>CAILKC010000608.1 GCA_903834675.1 uncultured Victivallales bacterium
CGGGATCGAATCGACGGGGGCACTCGGACACTGCGTCCCCCCTCGTCTATCGACCCACCACGGCGGGCAGGCCCTCGACCCTCTGCGGTTCTTAGACAAGCGAACCCCTACGGAGCTGACTTGCGCCCCCTGGCGCCTCGCGGTTTTTGAGTTTGCCTGTCGGCGGGGTATGTTGGGGCGTTTGTCGGCTCAGGCGGGCAGGCGACGGAAGGCATCTCACAGGGTCAAAGGGAGTTTTACGGTATGTCAACAGCAGACCTCGGTTTGATCGGGTTGGCGGTGATGGGCGAGAATCTCGTCCTGAACATGGAGAGTAAGGGCTTCACGGTGGCGTGCTACAACCGCACCGTCTCCAAGGTAGACGATTTCGTCAATGCCAGGGCCAAGGGCAAGAAGATTATTGGCTGCCGTTCGATCGAGGAACTGGTGGCGAATCTGAAGCGCCCGCGCAAGGTGATGTTGCTGGTGAAGGCGGGTGCTGCGGTCGATGATTTCATCGCGCAGCTTCTGCCGCACCTCGAGGCTGGCGACATCATCATTGATGGTGGCAACAGCCACTTCCCCGACACGATCCGGCGCTGCAAGGCGGTCGAGGCGGCGGGCAAGCTCTACATCGGCACGGGCGTCTCGGGTGGTGAAGAGGGCGCTCTACTCGGTCCCTCGATGATGCCTGGCGGGAGTCCGGCAGCTTGGCCGCACGTCAAGCAGATTTTCCAGAAGATCTGCGCCCAGACGGACGCCGGCGAGCCGTGCTGCGACTGGGTCGGTGAGAACGGCGCCGGGCACTTCGTCAAGATGGTGCATAACGGCATCGAGTATGGCGACATGCAGATGATCTGCGAGACCTACCAGATGATGAAGGACGGTCTCGGCATGTCCAACGAGGAGATGCACTCCGTCTTCTCCGAGTGGTACGACGGCGAGCTGAACAGCTACCTCATCGAGATTACGCGCGACATTCTCGGCTACCGCGATGAGCAGGGCAACGCCGTCGTCGATCTTATTCTGGACACGGCCGGCCAGAAGGGCACCGGCAAGTGGACGGCCATCGCCGCCCTGGACGAAGGAATGCCTTTGACCCTGATCGGCGAGGCCGTCTTCGCGCGCTGCCTATCGGCCATCAAGGATGAGCGGGTTGCGGCCAGCAAGGTGCTCAAGGGGCGCGTCTCCAAGGGGAGCGGCAACAAGGTCGCTCGGGTCAACGACCTGCGCAAAGCCCTCTATGCCAGCAAGCTGGTCAGTTACGCTCAGGGCTATCAGCTTATGCGCGCCGCGGCCAAGACCTACGGCTGGAACCTGAACTACGGCGGGATCGCTCTGATGTGGCGCGGTGGCTGCATCATCCGCAGCCTCTTCCTGGGCAAGATCAAGGAGGCCTTCGACCGCAACTCAGGGCTGACGAACCTGTTGCTCGACCCGTTCTTCGCCTCGATCGTGCGCGAGGCCCAGCCGGCCTGGCGGCGCGTGGTTGGCGCGGCGGTCAAGCAGGGCATTCCGATGCCTGCCGTGTGCAGTGCCCTGGCCTACTTCGACGGCTACCGCTGCGAGCGTTTGCCGGCGAACCTGCTCCAGGCTCAGCGCGACTACTTCGGGGCACACACCTACGAGCGCGTCGACAAGCCGCGCGGCGAGGTCTTCCACACCAATTGGACCGGCCGCGGCGGCTCGACTTCGGCCTCGACCTACGTGGTTTGAGGCGGCGGCGCCGTTCGGTGTCCCGGCTTCTGCCCTGCGGGCAGCCCAGTCTGCGGCTGGAAAGCCGGGACACTGAATCCATGTCGTCTCGTCGAAGGCGAGGCCAATCGCGCTCGCCGATCTTGGAGCCTCGGGCTGGCTTTCCAGGGGGTGGCATTCCTATCTATCGTCCTCTTGCGCGGGGCATGGGGAGGCGGTAGGTTGAGCGGTCGCCGTTGAGGCCTGGCGGAGTAGCGGCCAGATTGGGCCAGATTGAAGGAGCGAGACCATGCGCCGCGTCGCTGTGCTTGTCGCCCTGGGTGTGGCGGGCGCACTGGGGTGTGCCTCCTGCGTCAGCGCGCCGCAGGTGTCGGGGCATCCCTTTCTGCGCGAGAAGCCGCGCATCTTGGTCGACAAGGTGTTGATGGCCGAGAACGACTGGGTGATGACGGCGGCGCAGGTGGCGGAGATCAAGGCCGCGGGCTTCAACGTGGTGAGCCCGCGGCTCGGGGGCACCGACCTGGCCCGGGTGCGCAAGGTTGCGACCATGGTCCAGGAGAACGGCATGTTCTATGTCGCCTGGATGCGCGGCAGTCTGGCGACCAGGACAGGCCTCAAGCACGTCTACCCCGACGGGCACGACTGCGATGTCTATAGTCCCAACTCCGACGAGCTGTGGGATTGGCTGGAGCGGACCCTCGTCGAGCAGGCCCGGATCTCGGCCGAGATCCCCGCCATGGCAGGCTCATTTCTCGACTTCGAGAACTATGCTCGCGGTGGCAGCGGCAACCACTACGACCTTTCCTACGACGAGCGGATTCTGGCGGAGTTCGCCAAGGCCGAGGGGCTGACCGTTCCGGCGCTCACGCCCAGCGAGCGTGCCAAGTGGCTGAGTGAGCAGGGGTTGGAGAAGCGCTTCCGCGAGTTCCAGATTGCCGGCTGGCGGCAGCGGGCGCGGCATCTCCGGCAGGCCGTTGATGCGGTGAATCCGCGTTTCCTGTTGTTGATCTACCCGGCGCCGGGGACCTTGCTGATCACCAGCGCTCTCTACCCCGAGTGGGGCACGGCGCAGGCGCCGTTGGTGCTCTGCGATGCGAGCACGTACGGGCGGCCGACCCAGTTCACCAATGAACCCGAGGCCCTGGCGGCGAATCGCCAGTCGTTGAGCGAGATGATGCGGGTTCCGCGGCAGGCGGGCATTCCTCACGTCTACCTGGGCGGCATTGATCCGGTCTGCGAGGGGGCCGACCCCGAGTTTTGCGCCAAGAACGCCTCCATGATTGCCGCGGTATCGGACGGGTACTGGGTGTTCTATGAGGGGCCGAGCTACGGCAAGGAGCACCCGGAGTACTTCCGCTGGTTCAAGCTGGCCAATGATGACATCAGCAGCGGCGCCCTGACGCTGTGGCAACAGCCGCGCAGCCAGCCCGAGAATCTTGGGGAGACGGTGGTAACGCGCAAGACGGACAAGCGGCAGGTGGGGGTATACAATTCCCGGAGGCTGCTAACCGACGATCTGGAGGCGAGCGGACGGTACGAAGTGCATCCCCTGCGCGGGATGTCACTGGAGTATCTCAAGCAGCTCGATGCGGTCATCCTGCAGAACTTCAACGTCGCCCTGAAGCCGGACGATCCCATCTGCCGCAACCTGCGTGCCTACGTCGAACAGGGCGGGGGGGTGCTGTTCGGCCACGACACGGCCTGGTTCATGGAGAGCCTGTTCCCCGAGATCGCGGTGCGCGGTTTGCCGAAGCACAAGGTTGAAGCGGAACGTCACGTGGTGGATTCGACGCTGGTGGTGTCGGCCTCATTCGCGGCTTTGTCCGGCCTCAAGGAGGGCCAGAAGTACACCACGGAGTTCGGCGACCACATGATCTTCAACCCGGGGCCCAAGGGGACGACGGTGGTCCGCAATCTCTTTGGCGATCCCGTGTACGTTGTTGGCGAGGCGGGGAAGGGGCGGGTGGTCTACTCGGGGTCCTTCTACGGCTACAAGGCCAACTTGAGCAGGCCAGAGAAGGATGTGCTGCTGGGGCTGCTGAATTGGCTCTGCGCTGGCGCGAAGAAGTAGGTTCCCCCGCCGCTCGCTACGGGCGCGTCGCCTCTAAGCCTCTCAGCCGCCGGTGGCGGCGGCGCCGCCGAAAGCACACTTGCCGTACTGCACGGTCACCTTCGGCGGGACGGTCACGCCCTGCTGGGGAGTGGTCATGGCGTCCTGGGTGATCTCGGCCAGGGCCGGGACGGGGACGCTTGCACCGCTCGGCAGGCGCACCTCGACGTACTTCACCCGCGCCAGCATCGAGGTGCCGTTGGTGAAGCTGAACTGGAGCATGGTCACGGCCTTGGCGGCCCGGTCGAAACGGAACAGGCTCTCTTTAAGCAGCAATCCGGGCAGCAGTTGCCGGTTGCCGCCGGGGAGCGCGAAGTCCGCGGACGCGGGGAGTTCCCGCCGCAGCACGCAGGTGGCTTTCTGGGTGTTGAGGCCGAGAATGCCTTCCTTGAGGGCGTCAAAGGCGACCAGTTCGAGCACCTGACCCAGGGCAGAGCCCTGGATGAGTTGGTTTGCCTGTTTCTCCATGAATTCGGCCTGGGCCGGGGCCAGGTCCGCCAGATGCACTTTGATCTGGCCGGCCACCGGGGTGTAGGTGTAGGTGAAGTGGCTGAGGTTCACCTGCAGGGGGATGCCCATGGCCTGCCGGGTGGCGATGGCCACCTGTTGGCTGATCAGCGCGTTGATCTCCGGGCTCTTCACGGGGATTGAAAAGCTCTGCTGGAACAGCGTCTCGTAGCGCTTCAGGGCGGCGCCCAGTTCCTGGCGCACCGTCTTCTCATCCGCGCGCAGCGTACCCATGCCCACCGCGCCGAGCGTCAGCGCCGTCAGCCACACCTGCCAGGTCATCAAGCCGGTCTCCCTGCGGTTACCGTTCACAGTCGGTGTTCGGTTCGCTCAAGCACGGATCGTCGCAATTCCGGGCTCAGACGGATGAAATACTCCGAATAGCCGCCGAGGCGCACGATCAAGTCCGGGTAGTCCTCGGGCTTCTCGCAGGCGCGGCGCAGCATCTCCTGGTCGATCACGTTGATCTGCATCTGCATACCGCCAAGATCGAAATAGGAGCGCACCAGCGCCCTGAGCTGGTCACGTTGCTCAGGGGTGTCGAACATCTCTCTGGAGAAGCGGGCGTTGACGACCAGGGTTCCCGGGGCGAGGTAATGAGGCAGGGCAGCGACGCTCTTGATCATGGCGGTTGGGCCTTTGCGGTCGCGCCCTTGCATGGGTCCAGCGGAGTCCGCGATCGGCGCGCCGCGCCGGCGGCCATCCGGGGTAGCGCCCAGCTGCGCTCCGGCGGCCGCGTAGGTGACGAACATCAGGCAAGACCCGAGGAAGCGACCACCCCGCCAGGGGGCGTGGGCCAGGAGTTCGCGACAGACCAGCGCCGCAATCTGGGCCGCCAGTTGGTCCACCGCGGGCTGGTCGTTGCCAAAGCGTGGACAGCGTTCCAGCCGGCGGCGCAGGGGTTCGCTCTCGGCAAAGTCCGCCGCCAGTGCCGCCAGCAGGTCTGGGCCAGAGACGAAGGCCTTCTCGAACACGGCTTCGCGGACGGCAGCCAGTGAATCGACCACGTTGGCCAGGCCGGCGACGTTCACGACGCTCCAGTTGTAGCGCGCTCCGCCAGCGTTGTACTCCATGCCGTTTTCGATGCAGTCGTCGATGAGCAGGCTGCGCATGGGCTGCGGCCGGAGGCGCGCCTTCATCTCCTGGTCGCGATTGACGTCACGCACAATCTCGGCGATCGCTAGGTGGAGATCCGTGCCGAACGCCGTGAGCAGTTCAGCGAAGCTGGCGCAGTCCGGGAGGTGCTGACGCAGGGTCCGTTCGAGGACCAGCGGCAGGTGGAGTCCGGCGTCGAGGGAACCGACATTGCTGCAGCCGTGAACCATGGTTTCCGTACAGCCGCCGCCGTTGAGCAGGGCGAAGTCCGCCTCCCGCAGGCCGAGGCGCGCCTCGCGCAACGAGCGGCGGAACTCTTCCTCGTTGTGCAGGGCCGGCAAACCGGTGCCGGTGCTGAGCGTCTCCAGCGCTTCTTCCCAGACAGTGTCCGGCATGTCGCGGCGGATGCGCAGTTGGAGATTTGGGCGGCGCATGCCGCGGGCAGCGCGCAGGCAGATGAGAGTCAGTTCGTTGTAGGCGGGGTCGCCATTCGGGGTCGAGCCGCCGATGGTGGCGCTCCAGCCGCTATTGAGGTCGGTATTCTGCCACAGTTCATGGACGCACGCTTCAGCCTCCTCGTAGGTGATCAGCCCCTCGGCGAGGTCGCGACGGTAGAAGCCGATCAGCTCCTGGTCGACGCGCCCGGGGTTGTCGCAGTCGTCCAGGTAGTACACCAGGTTGTACGCGGTGATGGCTTCGGCGAAGGTACGGGCTGGCCTGAAGGGGACGTGCGCCAGGCAGGCGAGAAGGCGGCGGCGGTGTGCGTCCGGGGCAGTTTCTTCGCAGGTGGTGGCGGCCAGGGCCGCAGTCAGCCGACCGTGCCAGGCGCGGATGCCGGTGAGGACGTCCAGCAGGCCTTCGCACAGACTCTGGCGCTCCCCGTCGCCGACCGCGCTGGCGGCGGCCAACTTCTCCCGGATGCGGTCATCGTAACGCGCCAGTCCCTCGCGCAAGACGCGGCCGTAGTTCGGGATGCTGTGGGTGTAGCCGCGCCCGCCGACGGTATGCACGGTACGGATGCAGTCGAGCTGTTTCTGCTGTTCGACCATGGCGCGGTCCAGGGCCAGGAGGGTCTCGCGGGTGCGCTCGTCGGCCGTGGCGAGGCAGGTCTGCAGCGCGGCGGCGTTATAGGACCAGGTGAACGAGTAGCTGGGACTGAGCAGGAGGTTTTCGCGCGCCTGGGTATGCGCTCCAGCCGGGTAGAGCCGGGTCCCCGCGTAGGCCGGGATGGCACGGTGTTCGAAGCGCCGCCGGACGGCCCGCGCCCAGCGTCGCAGCGGTGAAGCGTCGGGCAGCTCGAAGTAGCCCGCGGCAAAGGCTTCGCCCAAGCCCATGAGGATGTCGGGATCGGGGAGTGCGTTGTTCCTGCTCATACCGGCCCCCTGCACGACGCGGTCTTCGGCCCCGCCACCGTACGGCTCAACCAAATCTAATGCCGACAAGCCCAGGTGACTACCCGCCCTGCCCGCGCCGGGCGCAGGTCAGTTCCGTAGTTGGTGACACCTCAGGTCCTGGGGTTCAGGAAACGGCGAGACGGCGAGACGGGGAAACGGCGACTGGAGGAGACGGACAGGGAGACTGGCGGAGAGGAAAACAGGGTTCAGGGTCAGCCCAGCCCCCGGCTGGTGCCGGACC
>CAILKC010000609.1 GCA_903834675.1 uncultured Victivallales bacterium
CACACCTGGACCTTTGCGGTCTTTTTCCTGATCGTGTACGCCGTCTACGTGCCAACCCGCGGCAGCCGCTTCAGCGTCTACTGGTTATTCGCCGCATCGCACCTCTTCTACGCCTGGTGGAACCCGGTCTACCTGCTCCTGCTTTTCGCGACGACCTTCATTGACTGGTTGATCGTGATCTACATGAAGAAAAGCCGGCGCCCCAAGCTCTGGCTCATCTTCAGTCTGGTCAGCAACTTCGGCTTCCTGGCTTTCTTCAAGTACACCAACTTCATGGTGGCGAACCTGGACGCGGTGTTCGGCTGGCTGGGTGTCTCCTGGTATATCCCCGACCCGCACATCATGCTGCCGATCGGCATCTCGTTCCACACCTTCCAGTCCATGAGTTACACCATCGACGCCTACTATGGGGTGGTCGAGACCGAGCGCAGCTTCATCCGCTTTGGGGCCTTTGTCTCCTTCTTCCCGCAACTGGTGGCGGGCCCCATCGAGCGCGCCAAGAACCTGCTCGGGCAGATGTACGGCCGACGTGAGATCACCCGGCAGCACCTTACGGACGGCCTGTCGCTCATCCTGGTGGGGCTGTTCAAGAAGGTGGCCATCGCCGATTACCTGGCCACCTACGTCGACCAGGTCTATGCCGCGCCGACCCTGTTCAACGCTCCGGCACTGGCCCTGGCGACCTTTGCTTTCGCCTGGCAGATCTACTGCGACTTCAGCGGCTACACGGACATGGCCCGCGGCATCGCCCGGCTGATGGGCTTCAACCTCATGCTGAACTTCAACAACCCCTACCTGGCCACGGGGCTGGGCGAGTTCTGGCAGCGCTGGCACATCAGCCTCTCGACCTGGTTCAAGGACTACGTCTATATCCCTCTGGGCGGCAACCGTGGGGGACCGGTACGGACCTACGTGAATATGTTCCTGACCATGATCCTCTCCGGCATCTGGCACGGCGCCTCGTGGACCTTTGTGATCTGGGGCTTTCTGCACGCGGTGGGCCGGCTCCTGACCCGCGAACTGGAGCGTACACGGCTCTACGGCCAGGGCGTCCCCAAGCTCGTCAAACAGCTTCTCGTCTTTGCCTTCGTCTCGCTCACCTGGATCTTCTTCCGGGCCACCAGCCTGCACGACGCCATCATCATCCTCACCCGCCTGGCCACCACGCCGCTGACCGATCCGCAGTTTCCGGCGCTGGGCTACGCGCTGTGCTTCGGGCTGTGGGGTTACGAATACGCTTTCGAGTCGCGCTACCGGCATTTTCTGGAGCTCGGGACCGTGCGCGTGTTGACGGCCGCAGGGATGATCGTGTACCTGCTGCTGTTCGCTTCGTCCCGATCCCAGACGTTCATCTACTTCCAATTCTGAGCAGGGGGGGAGCGGTCGCTCTTTATGGATTACGCGCGTGAGTTCGTCTACGCCTCGAATCCACTTCGGCTCACGGTGAAGCAGTGGCTGGCGGTGGGGCTGTTGCTCGCCACGGTGCTGCTGGGGGTTCCCTTTGTGGCGGCGCGCCTGGAGCCTTTCAGCCCCGGCCAGGACTACCGCCTGCCCTACGACTTCAGCCAGGACTACTGGCACTCGGCGCGTTGGTTCCGCACGGCGGCGCAACGGGGTTCCGTCGTGCTCCTCGGCGACTCGGTTGTCTGGGGCGAATACGTCGGCGCCGGCCAGGCGCTGTCCGGCCAACTCAACCGCCTGGCTGGCACCGAGCGCTTTGCCAACCTGGGGGTGAACGGCCTGCACCCGGCGGCTCTGCTCGGCTTGTTACGCGACCATGGCGAGGCCATCCGAGATGGCGATGTCATCCTGGTGCTGAACACCTTGTGGATGAGTTCGGCGCGCCACGATCTGCGCGAGGCCCCGGCAGCGGGCGAAGAGGCGCAGGCCTCCTTCAACCATCCGGCCCTGGTGCCGCAGTTCTGGCCGCGCGTGCCACGCTACCGGGCGGGTTTCGAGGAGCGCGTCGGCGTGGTCGTGGAACGGCGGCTCGCGTTCCTCGAATGGGTTACTCATCTGAATGCAAAGAGCGCCTACGCCAACGCCCTGGGAGCGGCGGCCGACGCTGCCGCTGCCGCCGCGGTCGACGCGGGCGCCGGAACGGAGCCCGAACCGCGAATCGACAACCCCGCGCCCAAGCCCTACCGGGGCCTCTTTATCGCGGTCCCCCCGCCGGCGCCGGGACCGCACGGCCAGCCGGTAACCTGGGAGGCCCGCGGTATCCCCGTCAGTACCCTCGCCTGGCCAGCGCCGAGCGAGTCGCTGCAATGGCGTTTCTTCGGCGAGGCCGTGACCCTGCTGCAGGCGCGTGGCAACCGGGTCTGTGTTCTGGTGGCCCCTTTCAACCCGTACTTGCAGGACCCCGAGAGCCGGGCGCGCTACGAGCGGATGGTGGCGGGCATGGTGACTGAGTTGAGCGCCCGGCGCGGGGTCACGGTGATCGAGCCGCCACCCTTACCGACGACCGAGTACGCCGACGCCAGCCACCCGCTGGCGGCAGGCTATGCCCGGCTGGCCCGAGAGCTGGCGGCCGACGCACGTTTTCGGCCCTGGTTTGGCGCCGTAGCGAAGGCGCGCTGATCCCGCCCCAGGACTTGCCCACACCCGAGGGCCGCCGCGCCGGTCTTGCGTGCGCTTTGTCGGACGGGTGGTATGGTCAGGAGACAGGTGTGGGTTCGAGCCGCCCGGACAGGCCATGCAGAGGTGACCACCATGCAATCCAGACACTATGCCGCGCTGACCCTCATGGCCCTGCTTGCCGCGGCCCCGAGGCTGCGTTCAGCGGCGGACGCCGAGGCCAATCTCGTGCGCAACCCCGGCTTCGAGGCAGGCCAGCCCGGCGGCTTGCCGACCGACTGGAGCCAGCAACTCGAAAACGACGCCACGGGCACCGTCGCTCTCGTCGAGACGCTGGCCCACACGGGCAAACAGAGCCTGCGGATCGACCATACCAACGACAAGGGCTACATCCACCCCAACCATGAGGTGACGCTGCCACCGGGGGTCTATGCGTACCGGGTCTGGGCCCGCAGCGATACCGATATCTCGTTCAACCTGGAGGTCTACGACACGCGGTCCTGGGGGGGCCTGGGCGTCGCGGAGGACCTGCAGGTGAACGGCATGACCGGCCAGGAGTTCAGCCTCCGTAAGGACACCTGGCAGCGCTGCGACCTGGTGATCAGCGCCACGGTCGCCTTCCCGGCCTCCCTGCAGATCGGCCTGCGTAAGCTCGGACACCTCTGGCTCGACGATGTGGAAATCGTCCCCATCGAACCCCTTCTCGCTCTCTATGACACCGGGACCACGCACCCGGCATGCCTCAGCCCCGAGGACGTGCAGAAGCGCGAAGGCTGGAAGGCGGTCCGCGACCGCACCACCCCCTTTACCGGCGATGCCTGGCTCGGCAACCGCACCCTCGGGGTCGCGTTCCGCCTGGGCGCCCCCGCCGCCGAGACCTACGCGCTGATGCCGGGAGGCGCCTGGAAGAAGCTCACCGACCTGACCCCCGTGGGCCGCGGGGGCGACCGCGCCAAGGCCATCCGCGCGGTCCGGGTCCGGGAGCACTACCTGGAAGAGATCGTGCTCGACGTGAGCTTTGAGACCGCGGCGGGCAAGAGCCTGACCGTGCGCTACCGCTTGCAGCAGAATCGGGCCTATGTTGAAACCGAGGCGCGCGAGGGCACGGAGAGCGTGGTGGCGACCTGTGGTTCCAGGTTCGCCGTGGTGCCGGATGGGTTCGGTGGCGACCTGGTCGTAAACGCCGAGAAGACCGCGGCCGAGCACGTGCGTCTGCCGCGCGAAAACCTGCTTCTGCACTTTGTCGAGGGCGGCGATGCCATCCTGGCCTTCGTCTGGCTCAGCGCGGACCAGAACGTCACCGCGACCCTTGCCGGCGAGGGCGAGAAGCGGGTGCTGGTTGAAACTGAGCTGGGATACCGCAGGGACCAGCGCGGCAACGTCTGGGTCGGAGCCCTGACGGCGCCGGCAATCTGGCGTCAGAAGCGCATCTCGGAACTCACCGACATGAAGGGCAACAAGGTCGGCGGCGAGCTGCCCTTCGCGGCGCAGTGGCGGGTCGACTTCCGCCGCCAGCAGGACGGCTTGATCGACTCCTGGGTGCCGACCGTGAAACGCCAGAACGGGAACTGGGAATTCTGCCGCGACAACGGTTCACGCACCATGTGGACAAGCTGCCGGGATGACCTCGTCTACCCCGCCTTCGTCCAGGACAAGGGCCTGTACCTGGTCAATACTAAGTTCGCCAATGCCATGCAGCATACCTTCTTCCCGGGCGCGGATGACCTGAGCTTCGATCCTGCCGATGTGGCTCTCGTCTACCCCTACGAACGCAGCGCCGCTACTCCCGCTGAGGCGATCCTGGTGAACGACCTTCTGCAGCAGACGCTCGAAAAAACGCCGGCCTTCCAGCTCTACTCGCGGGTGGCGCCGGTCAGCACCCCGAGCCACCGCTACCCGGCCACCTGCGCCATCACCGCCGAGTATGAGAAGGCGTTCGAGCAAGGCACGGAACTGAAACAACGCCGCAAGCTCCTCGATGACCTGCGCCGGATGGACTACTTCGTCACGACCAAACGTGAGCGTATCGAAGAGTACATGACCTGGAAGCGCGCTGAGCACGACTGGCTTCTGAAGCAGCGGACGCAGAGCCCTCAGCTCGCGCCGCTGGTGGAGCGCTTCGAGCTCTTCCTGACCCGCCTCGACGACACCTATAACAAAGGTCGTGGTCCCTACATGAAGACCACCGCCGACGCGATGGCCTTGGTGGATCAGGTCGAGGCACTGATCGACCGCCCGGCGGCGCCGCCGACAGGCACGAGCGACGCGCCAACCAAGTTCGCCCAGGCACAGGAGCTGGGTAAACAGACGCGCAGCATCGGCGGGGCGCAGGATGCCATGGTCGGCTATCTGCGACAGATCCTCAAGGAACTGCGCCAGACGGCAGGCTACGCCATGCTGCTGGCCAAGGACGAGGCCGAGTTCGCTTGCGCCCGGGAAATGCGCCAGCGGACGATGGACATGCTCTGGCAAACCAATGGCCATGAGTGGCGTTGAGGCCCGTGGGCCTCGGGCGGCACGCCCGAGCCGCGGCGTGCCGGGGCGCTGACACCACCCGGGTGCGTGCTCTCCAAACCTCCGGGTGGCGCCGCAGCCTGGTATGTGAGGCGCGTGCTTGTAGGAGACCTGCAACAACCTCGTATGACACCAGGCGCTTCCCATTCCGCCCTGCGTCCGCCGCGGCGGACGAGGGGCGTTGGAGGGCGCCGCTGCGTCGGCGCCGCGGCGGCCACGCAGGGCCGCCCTCCAGGCGATCCGGCGCGTCCCGGCCGGACGTGGCTCCCGCTATCGCGACCCTTCAGGCC
>CAILKC010000610.1 GCA_903834675.1 uncultured Victivallales bacterium
CGAACCCGGTCCAGTACACTTACGATGCCGACGGCAACCTGCTCTCCGACGGCCGCTGGACCTACACCTGGACCACCGAGTGCCGCCTGGCAGCCATCACTCCCACAGGACCGGCCGCGGCCTCGCGCCCACGCCTCGAATACGTCTACGACGGCGAGGGCCGCCGCCGCTGGAAGAAGACCTACACCTGGGACGCCCAGGCCGAGGCATGGGTCCTGACCGCCGAGACCGTGTTCGTCTACGATGGTTGGAACCTGGTTCGCGAGACCACCATCGACCACACGCAGACCCCCGCTGTCACGTCGGCGAGGACGGCAACGGGGTCAACCCTCGACTTTTAGCTTTATAACGACGCATAAAGCGCCTTGACGCTGGGGCCGGGGATGTTATGCTGTTCCCTGTCTCTTGGTGGCGCCCCGCCGGGCCCCGTGTACGGCATGCCGGGACGCCGCAGGTGGAAGGGAGCCTGACGCCATGGCCAGACCCTTGCGGGTGGAATACGCCGGAGCGCTCTACCACGTCGTGAACCGCGGCAACCGGCGGGAGACGGTATTCCGGCGGCAGGCGGACCACGATCTGTTCCTCGACAGGCTGGGCGAGGCCTGCGCGACCCACCAGGTTCGGGTCATCAGCTATTGCCTGATGCCGAACCATTTCCACCTGTTTGTGCGGACCGACCTACCCAACCTGAGCCGCTTCATGCACGGGCTGTTGACCTCCTTCACCGTGGTGCAGAACCGGCGGGACAAGACCGTCGGGCATGTGTTCCAGGGACGCTTCAAGTCCCAGGTGGTGGAGGCCAGCGGCTACTTCGACGTGCTCTCGCGCTACATCCACCTGAACCCGGTTCGGGTGAAACGGGCGGAGAACGTGACGGTCGGGCAGAAGCGCGAGATTCTGCTGGCCTACCCCTGGTCCAGCTTCGCCGCTCTGGTCGGGCTGAAGCCGCCGCCGGAGTGGCTGGACTGCGCTGCGGTACTGGGTGGTTTCGGGTCCGACCGGCGCGAGCAGATGCATGGTTACCGGCTGTATGTCGAGGAGGGCCTGCTGCGTGACATCGAAGACCCGGCCGCGACGCAGCGGGCGCGCAGCATTCTGGGCAGCGACAGTTTCGTGGAGTGGCTGAAGCGTGAGTTCCTCCTGCGCCGCGGCGCGGCTCCGCGCGAGGACGCCGAGTTGTCGGCGCTGCAGTCGGGACTGCGCCTGGCCGACGTGGTGCGGGCCGTGGCCAACCACTACGGGATCGCGGCGCGCCGCCTGAAGGACCGGCGCTGCCGGGCGCGGGAGGCGCGTCAGATGCTGCTGTACCTGGCCAGTTGCCACTGCCGGAAGGATCAGACGCTCAGCGACCTGAGTGAGGAGCTGCATATCACGCTGCCGGGCCTGACGGCGACGCGCGACCGCGTGGCCCGGCGCCTGCGCCGCACCCTGAGCCTGCGGCAAACCGCCGAGGCGATCCGGGCCGCGATGGTGACTCCGGGCGTGGATTACGGGGCGATATGATAACCATGGAGCACGTCATTGTAAAGCTAAAAGTCGAGGGTTGACTCTGTTGCCCTCTGGTTGACCCTTCGGACGGATTGCCAGGGCAGGTCGGCCGACAACCCTGAATTGCCGTCCCGTCCCTGCGCCGCGTCCACGAAGTACTCGGCCGCCCGCCCTGACATCATGGCCATTGCCGCTCCCGCGATCGAGCTGCACAGACGCCTGCCCATTGCCGTCCTCTCCGTGTCCTTCGGGGGAAAATACACCACGCCGCCAACCATACGGCCTCTTGACGCCATATCCCCCTCATCGCGGCTGGCGCTCTGGCGGCCCACGCAACTGACATACCAGGGCGGTTTTTTAATAATAGTGAAGTAACTATTGTAGAGTTATTTAATGGTCCTTTCTGGACATCTTCATACTGCCTGCTATGGTGCTTGTCACTATGGCGATCAGCACTGAAGCTACCGGGCAGGCAGTCCAGATCACGCGCGTGAGTGTCCGCCCGATTGACTCGGGTGAGCAGAGCGAGTGGGAGCGGCTGATGGACAGCCATCACCTGCTTGGCAACGCGCAGTTCTCCGGCCATCAGATCAGGTACGTAGCGGAGTGCCGCGGAAGAGCCGTCGCGCTGCTGAGCTTCAGCGCCAGTGCATACCATCTGGCCGACCGGGACCGGTGGATCGGCTGGTCGCCGGAGCAGGCCATGAAGCGGCGGCACTTCGTGGTCCAGAACAGCCGGTTCCTGATCCTGCTGCCCGATCCTCCCAGGAACCTGGCCTCGCGTGTGCTTTCGCGATGCGTGAACCGCCTGCCGGACGACTGGCGCACGCGCTTTGGCTTTGTGCCGGTCCTGGCTGAGACGTTCGTCGATCCGCTGCATTTCCGCGGGACCAGCTACAAAGCGGCAGGCTGGACGGAGGTGGGCAAGACGCGGGGGTTCCGCCGCGACGGCCAGGAGTTCTACCGCGAGGACAGCACGCCGAAGCACATCTGGATGAAGCTCTTGTGTGCCGACGCACGGGAACTGCTGCGCTCGGAGACACTGCCCGAAGACTTGCGCGCCTTCGAGAAAGCACTGCCGGGGAAGCGCGTGGCGGACCGTCTCAAGACCGCTGGACTGCGCTCGCTGTTTGAGGCGTTGAAGCAGATCGACGATCCGCGCGGCGGCCAGGGCAAGCGCTACCCTCTGGCCTGCTGCCTCTCGATCGTGGTCTGTGCCGTGCTGGCCGGGTGCGAGGGAGTGCGGGCCTGCGCGGAATTCGCCGCCAACCTCTCGCAGTTGCAGCTCGAAGCCCTGCGCTGCTGGAGCCACCCGAAGACGGGCCGTTACGAAGCCCCGAAGTACGGCACACTCTGGCGGACGGTTAGCGGCATCGATGCGGAGCAGTTCGAGCAGACCGTCAACCAGTGGTTCCGGGACGAGAAGCGCCTGCCGACGGCGCTGGCGCTCGACGGGAAGGTATTGCGGGCCACCCTTCAGAATGAGGAGGGCGGAACGGCCGCGGTCAGCATTGTATCCCACGCGGACTCCCCCCTTTTTTCGATCAGGTCCTCACTTCCGTCGCAGGCCAGGAGATCGCCGGAGCGCAGGAACTGATCGCCGGGGCCGGAAAACTGCCCGGTTGCGTTCTGACCTTCGACGCGCTGCATGCGGTCCGCAAGACCTTCGAGATGGCCGTGGTGGGCAACCAGGCCGACTACCTGGTGTGCGTCAAGGGCAATGCCGCAGATCTGCGCCGGACCGTCGAGCGGGTACTGCAGCACGGCAGTGGGCAGGTGCAGCGCGCCCGGACCGTGGACAAAGGGCACGGCCGCATCGAGACCCGCGACATCGAGATGATCTCCACGACACCCGCCCAGACCGACTGGCCCCACACCCACACGGTATGCCGCGTAACCCGGAAGCGCGAAGTCCTGCGCAGAGGGCAGACCGTCAGTACATCCAGCGAACAGGTCTGCTACGTCGCCAGCTTCGCCGCGACCACCCATACCCCTGAACAGGTCCTGAACCTGACCCGCGGACACTGGTACATCGAGAACGGACTGCATCACCGCAAGGACCGCAGCATGAACGAAGACCGCAACCGGGCCTCCCGTAAAGGCTGCGCAAGGGTCATGTGCTGCATCCGTTCCATCGCTGCTCTTGTTCTGGGCAGGGCAAAGGAGCCCCTCAGCGTGATTCAGCCCCGATTTCTGCAGAGGCCCCGTTTGGTTCTGGGGCTGCTCTCCTGCCACAGTGTCGAGGAGTGGGAACGGCTGTACAAGCCCTATCGGCGGACCTGAACCGCACTCCCTCCACCCTTCATCCTGCCGCACACCCTCCGCCGGCCCAAGGGCGAACCGCGCTCCGCGCCATGCACTGTGACACCCGGACCGGGCGCTCCAGCACGCACGGTCCTACCCGCAAGCCCCGAATCGCGCTCGCGGTAACCCATGCCATGCCCCCAATGGCGGTCGCAGACCCAGCCATCCCGGCCTGGGCGGTTTCTTAGAACAGCCCTGC
>CAILKC010000611.1 GCA_903834675.1 uncultured Victivallales bacterium
CGGCCCCGTCTTGCTCATGGCTCAGGACCCCGAGTGGCTGCGTGGACGGCTCGGACTGCGCGTCGCGCGGCAGTTGACCCGACGCGGTTTCCCAACCTTGGCTGACCACCCCGCTCTGGGCGGGCTTGACGCCGAGGCGCTGCGCGACTGGTCTGGCTCCAGCCGGCTGGTCGACCCTACCGATGTCTCCCTGGTGGGTACGCATCCCTGGCGCTGTCCGCCCTACGGCTGGCGCTGGGGTTCCCGCCACGCCATCAGCAGCGCCGCCATCGAGGTACCGCACCGCGCCGGCTGGCGGCCACTGATCGCCTGCGAGTTCGACTCTGCCTACACGCCCCTGGCCGAGCTCGCGGTCGGAGCCGGGATGCTGATGGTCTGCACCCTCGACCTGGAGGACCACGCCGCCGCGGACCCCGCGGCCGAGCGCCTGGCGCGCTCGGTGCTCGCCGCCGCGGCTTCCGCCAAACCCGAGCTCCGCGCCCCTGCCGCCTACCTGGGCGGCGCTGAGGGCGCCGCACTACTGACCAGCGCTGGCATCCTCCATCGCGGCGTCACCGCCCTCCCGGAGTCCGGACTCGCCGCGATCGGCCCCGACGCGACGGTCGACGAGGCCGCGCTCCAGGCGTTCCTGCGCCGCGGCGGCAAGGCCATCGTGTTGCCGCGCCGTGCCGAAACAGCCCCGCTCGGGGTGCGCCTGGCGAAGGTGGATCGTCACGCGGGTTCACTGTCGATACCGCCGTGGCCGAGCTGCCGCGGTCTGCTGCCGGGAGAGCTGCGCCGCCGGGCGGACGGCGAGGCGTGGATCGTCTCGTCGGGAGCCACCCTCACAGGCGCCGACGGACAGCTTGCCGAAGTCCGCCACGGCGCTGGCGTCGCCGTCTTCTTCCAGCTCGACGCCGCTGCCCTCGCTGCGGATCGCCTCAGTTACAACCGCCTGACGCGCTGGCGCTGGACCCGCGCCCTGGCCCAGATCGCCGCCAATCTCGGCGCCGAGTGCGAAGGCGACCGCCGCTTGTTCACCCTGACCCCGCCGCCGGACCGCATCGCGCTCGACGGAACCTGGAAGGCGGTTCTCACGCTCCCGCTGCCAGCGGTGGGCGCGGCTGCCCCCAGGCACCCCGACCCCGGCCTCAGCGACCGGGCCCGCGCCCTGGTCGCCAGAGACGCGGACGAAAGGGGGATGCAGGAGGTCGCCGTGTCGAAGGAATGGGAGAGCTACGGCGGTCCCTGGGCCGAGGCGGATGGGGAAGCCGTCTTCCGCCGGACGATCGACATCCCACCCACCTGGGCGGGCAAAGACCTGCTGCTGTCGCTGGGCGCGGTGGACGACTTCGACACCACCTTCTTCGACGGTGAGACGGTGGGCTCCACCGACATCACGGTGGCCAACTTCTGGAGCGCCCCGCGCCTCTACACCGTACCGGGGCGGCTGGTCACTCCCGGGCGCCACGTGATCGCCGTGCGCGTCTTCGACCACTTCGGCGGGGGCGGCATGTATGGACCCGTCGAGGCGTTGGCCCTAACGCCGAAGGAACCACTGGCGCCGCCGCTGCCGCCGCTCTACTATCCTGACTGGCGCGCAGACTTCCCCCTCGGCGACGATCCTTACCGCTACTATCGGTGGTGACGGGATGACAGGAGATTCCGGGTGGATCGGCGCCCGCGCCACAAGCAGAACGGGAAACTTAACGGCATTGGCAGAGCCCCTGCGTAAGCGTCCGATCGTCGGCAAGCGTCACAGCCCGCGCGGATGGCCTGCCGGGACCACGCGGAAGATGCGTTTGGGGTGCAGGCGCAGACACTCATGATCGCAGGCCGGGGTCGCTGTGCCGCTCTGCGGGTCAAAGATGCGGCCTCGGTGCAGGATGACGATATGCGAGCCGCACAGCCAGCCCTCCGCGTTCGGCTTGGCAAGGATGCTGCGGCCGCGACCCGGCGTGAAGGAGCTCAGCGTGAAGAGATCGTCCAGGGCGAGCAGTTCCGGCAGATAGAAACGCAGGCGGCGGACATCGGTCGGGCAGTAGGCCAGTTTCATGCCCTTTGTGCGCAACGCCTCCGACCACGAGACCGGGTCCTGCGTATTGACCTGCCCTTGGAAGCACTCCGGCGCAGCGCCAGTCAGCATGGCCAACGACGTGGATAGACAATGCGGCCCCCGCTGCTTGAGCGGATGCAGGAATTTCCCCGCAAAGAACTTCTCCGTGCGGTCGGGCCAGAGCTGGCAATTCCGGTCGTAGGGCATTGCGGTTCTCCGATGGTTGGTCCTCTCTGTCCATACCCTATGCGCGCCGACGGCTCCGCGTGTGACGTCCGGGCCTCGCCGCCAAGCCCACAGCCCCATGGCAACCTGAACGCCCCGGCAGGCCAGGTCGGCCCCCCTGGAGGGCGAGCGGCCTCGCGAGCCGCCGCGACCAGCGGGAGCGGGTCCCGTGGCAGCGGCGCGATGGCGCCCGCCCACTGTCAGTCGGCAATCGCGGCCTGCAGTCGGGACACGGTCCGCTGGACCATCGCGGCGTTCAGTTCGAGGCCATGGGCTCGGCCAATGTCAACGGCTTCGAGGACTCCCGGCGCGCTCTCGTGGCCGAACGGGTGCTCGAGTTGCTCAGCGGCATCATGGTACCACTTCGGAACGATTGCTGCGCGCAGTCCGACCGCCTCCTGTGCCATACGCTCTATCGCGTTTCGGAAGACCAGCGCGACGTCGTAGATGTAGTAGGAATCCTTGTCACGCTTCTCCTGGCTGCGACGTTGCCGACGAACCAGACACTTCTGCAGCACGTAGGAGACGGGATTGGGGATGGCAATCGGCAGAGTCGCGGCTAGGTCCAGGGATGTCTGGCGCGTGGAGCGCGACGAGAAGAGCAACTGGTCGACCCCGTTCGTCTGGCAGCACGAGATGCGCACCGAGATCGTCACCTCCGGCAGCGGCAAGGTCCGCTCCTACGACCTGAGCGGGAAGCTGCGGTGGGAACTGCGCGGTATGTCCAGCGTGACCGTGCCCATGCCGTTCGCCGTCGAGGGGCTGCTCTACATCGCCTCGGGCTGCAACAACCGCGCCATCAAACCCGGATACGCCATCCGCCCCAGCGCGACCGGTGACATCAGCCTGCAAGGTGACGCGACCGCCAACGCGCAGATCGCCTGGTGCCAGCGCCGCGCCGCGCCCTACGTCACCTCGCCGCTGGTCTATGGCGGCATCCTCTACGTCCTGCTCGATGGCGGTTACCTGATCGCCTACGACGCGCGCACCGGCGCGGAGGTCTATGCCAAGCAGCGCTTCCCCACCGGCAAGGCTGCCTTCACCGCCTCGCCCTGGGCTTACGACGGCAAGATCTTCTGCCTCGCCGAGACCGGGGAAACCTACGTCGTCGCGGCCGGCCCCGATTTCCGCGTCCTGCACATCAACCGCCTCGACGAAGCCACCCTCGCCACCCCCGCCGTCGCCCGCGACAGCCTCATCCTCCGCACCCTGAGCAAGCTCTACCGCATCGCCAACACAGCGGAGACAAAGAAACCATAAAAACGACCATCACGATTATCAGCCTCTCAGTCATTCTCGCCTGCCTCACTCTCTCGGCGCAGGAAACACCGCCCCCTACGGAGAGTGGCCTCGCTGACCGCTTCAAGCAGATGGACCGCAATGGCGACGGAAAACTGACGCGCGAGGAAGTACCGCAGACGCTGCCGTTCGACCCGTGGGATGCGAACCAGGACGGCGTGGTGACGCTGGAGGAGGTGACGGCGTTCTATGCGAACCGTCGCCCCGCGCCGAGCCGGGTGGAGGGCGACGCTCCGGCTGAGCCGCCGCGACCGCCTCCGGTCGCGGGAACCCCGGCACTCGCTGCGGCCTTCGTGCCGGACGCCCTGTTCGTCGGCGAGGTCAACGGTTCCTACATCGACCCCGAGTTCAGCGAGACCGCCAGCCAAGTTGTGTTTCAGGACATGCAGAACCGGGTCTGGATCGGCGATCTCGATCCGGAAACCGGCCGGTTCAGGACCGCGACCGGCCGCGACTACCTGATGGATGAGAACATCACGCTCATCTTCGACCGTCCGCCCCAAGGCCGGAAGTTCTCCACCAACGGCCCGGAATGGACCCAGGACGAACGGGGCCACTGCGTCGTCTACACCAAGGCGGACGCGGCCGGCGTCATGCAGCAGTGGCTGGCGCGCCTGGAGAACGGCAAGTCGGTGGTCACACAACTGACCCATAACAGGCTGGACAGCTACGGCAACATGCCCAGCCGCTTCCAGGACGGCAAGCCGCCACGCGTCAGCTACACCTACGACTGGCCGATCTGGAAGGCCAAGGCCGCCTGGATCTTCGCGGACAACCCCGACGAACCGCACCAGCTCGAGGGGTTCGACTACAGACAGATGAGCATGTGGAGCGCGGTGTCGCCGGACTTCCTGTTCGTCAAACGTCCACCCGGGGCGTCGGTTGGCCAGATCGCCCGCGCGAACGCGGACACCGGCGCGATTCAGATGCTGACCCACGACGAGGGGCAGAAGGACGATCCGGGACTGTTCGTCTCGCCCGAGTTCGGCGGCGAGATCCTGCTGCTGTGCAACCTGGACAACCGCGCCCTCGGCATCTACCGCGACACGAGATCGCCGGATGGCTTCTGGACCCGCATCGCCACGCTCAACCTGCCGGCCGATGCGCCCTACAAGTTCATCTCCTCGCCCGAGACCATCGCCTCTGCCACCGGCATCGGGGTGGGCGTGAAAGGAACGGAACCGTGAGGGTCGCTGGCGCGGTTGCCAGGGGCGGTGCCTGGCTGACCACGCCCACCGAAGGGCACTGTCGGTCAGCCGGTGTGATCGTTGCCCGCAGGGGACTCGCCGTGGCCGTGGGGACTGCGGCTCCCTCAATTCCCAGACGAGACGTGTGGCGTCAGAGCCGCAATCAGCGCGTCCATGCTTCCGGTAGCCGTGGCCCAGACCTGCTGGACATCCACGGCACCGTAGTCATGCGCGATCACATTGCGCATGCCGCGCATGGCGCGGAAAGGGAGTTCGGGGAAGAGCCCCTTCGTCTCCGGAGACAGGCGGCTGGCAGCTTCCCCGATGATCTCCAACCGACGCAGGACGGCATCCTGCTTCTCGCGGTTGGCCAGGAACTGCTCGCGAGAGATGCCATGCACGTACGTGCGGACAGCCAGGGCGGAGTCAAGGATGTCCCGTAGCAGGCCGAGTTGTCTCTCATCGGACATACACGGTCACCGGTGCCGCCAGGATCGACCGTCGACGGTAGGGGTTGGCGCTCTTCTCGACCGCGGCCCGACTGATGACGTCCACGGGTCGGCCGAGGATCTCCTCCAAGTCCTCCCTGAGCGCCCCCATCTCCAGCAAGCCGACGTGCGCGTCCGGCAGGAACTCCACCAGCAGGTCCACGTCACTCCGGGCATCGCCATCGCCGCTGACGACCGACCCGAACACCTCGACACGGGCCAGCGGATGGGTTGCCGAGACTGCACGTACCGCAGCCCGAATCCTGTCCAGCGAGATGATGCCCTGTCGCTCAGAGGCCATGGAGAGCACTATACGGCACGTGCCGACAGGCGCAACCCGGGTCTGGCCGCGCAACGGACACGGCGCAGCCGCCGAGGGCCACCCGGGGTGCCTCTGGAACCACCGCGCAAGCCGTGCGCTTCAGGCCCCATCCACGGTCTCGTCATCTTCGGCCTGCCATATCGGCTGCAAGGCGCGCAGGGCGTTGTGCAAGGCAACCGGGGTCGGCAATATGGCCGCGCCAGTCACGTTTGTATGGATGTAACCGGAGGTGCCGCAGATGGGCCGCACTGGCGACCGGCAACCGGGTCTTGGCGTAGCCTGCTCACTGTGGCTGGTTCGCGTCTGCTCTACCCTGGCAGCGCAGGAGCCGGTTCCACCGACCCCAACAACGCCACTGACGCCGACGCTGAAGGCGCAGATCGTTCAGACCCTCGACGTCCGTTACACCGGCACTGAGGGCGTCGACCCCAGGTTCCACAGCCTGGACATCCACGCCCCGCCCGGTGCGGAGTCCGCACCCGTGGTCGTGTATGTGCATGGCGGCTACTGGAAGGCCGGCGACAAGTCCGCCAAGGGCAACCTGCCGGGCTTCTTCTGCGGCCATGGCTACGCGTTCGTGAGCGTGAACTACCGCCTGGCGCCCACGGCGCAGCATCCCGCCCAGGTACAGGACGTGGCTCGGGCCGTGATCTGGGTTCACGACCACATCGCCGAGTATGGCGGCGATCCGGCGCAGACTTACCTGACGGGCCACTCCGCCGGTGCCCACTTGGTGGCCCTGGTCGGCACCGACCCAAAGCGGCTGGCCGAGTTCGGCAAGCCGCTCTCCATCCTGCGCGCCGTGATCCCGCTCGACTCGGCGGCCATGGACATCCGCGACGTGGCCGCCAACGACCGCCGCGCCGACAGCCCCTACCGCGACGCCTTCGGCGATGACCCGGCGGCGTGGGCGGATGCGTC
>CAILKC010000612.1 GCA_903834675.1 uncultured Victivallales bacterium
AGGCGCTGAGGGATGGCGCCCCTTCGGGGCTGAAGAGGCGCTGAGGGATGGCGCCCCTACGGGGCTGAAGAGGCAGAGGCGAACCCGCGACTTCCGCGGCTGGGGCTACCGCCGCGAAACCGTAGCGGTGGGATGGCGGATCGAGATTGAAATCGAAATCGGGACCGAATCGACGGGGGGGACTCGGACACGACAAACGTGACGGTTACCGGCCTTGTAGCGCTTACGTGGCATCCCGCGGCACGGAAGACGATTTCGATACCGATACTGCGTCCCCCCCTCGTCTCTCGACTCACCACGGCGGGCAGGCCCTCGACCCTCTGCGGTTCTCAGACAAGCGAACCACTACGGAACTGACCTGCGCCCTGTGGCCAGGGCTGGGCTTGCCGTCACCGGCTCGGTCCAGTATAGTCAAGGCCCGGCGCGGCCACGGTGGGTGGAGAGCGCGTACTACTGAGCGGGATTGGCGGACGAGCGAAGTTGGCAAACGAAAGGTGCTAAGGCATGAAGACGAGCAGACGGACCTTCACCCTAATCGAGCTGCTGGTGGTCATCGCCATCATCGCTATCCTGGCGGCCATGCTGCTACCCGCGCTGGCCAAGGCGCGGGAGTCGGCCCGCAAGGCCTCCTGCCTCTCCAACACCAAGCAGATCGGGCTCAGCGTCATGCAGTACATCGATGCCAATGACGAATTCCTGCCGGAGACCATGAACACGCCCCAGACCATCGATATCTTCGGTTTCCTCGATCCTTACCTGAGTGACGTGAACGGGTTCCGCTGTCCCTCCAGCACCTCTAGCAACCGTAAGACCTGGAACTACGGCTTCAGCACGTCTTCCTTTGGCTATAGAGCCGTACGGCCGCTCTTCACGATCGGAGGCTACTCCTGCACTAACGGGACCTCGCCGATGAAGATCGGCACGATTGGTAGGGTGAGCGAACGGGTGGGCTTCACGGATACGATCGCCGACTTCTACATCCGGCCCGATTTCTGGAGCAGCACGGCCGGCTCTGGCCCCGGGGGCTCGTACTACTGCGTCGACTGCCGCCACAGCGCCGGCGCCAATGGCTGGTTCTTCGACGGGCACTCCGAGTGGCTGAAGGGCATCTCGCCGCTGGGCGGCGGGCATCTGCTCTGCGCCGCCGGGCGCATTGAGTTCTACTCGACTCTGTTCGATTGAGGCGCTGGCCAAATCCTGACCGGGCGCCATGAGGCAGGCCATGACCTCCCCTTCCCGCCATCGTTTTGCTGTATTCTTCGACACCCACTACTGCCTGGGAGCCGATCCGGCTCTGGCCGCGGCGAGCGCCGAGACTGATGATCTGCCGCGCTATCTATGGATGCGCGAACACCTTTTCCCGAGCCTCCTTACTGAGCTGTGTTCGCAGGCGCCGGAGTTCTGCGTTTGTACCGGCGACCTCTGCGAGGGCGCCCGGCGCCCCGACGCCGAGGTGCCGCGCCGCGAATTGCGCGACGTGTTCGAGCGCTTTGCCACCGCGGGGTTGACCGTATTCAACGCCCGCGGCACCCACGAACCTCCGGCCGACTATGCGGCGGAAGCGCTGCCGCGCTTCGCGGCGATTCTGGGTCGCGCCGTCTCCGAGCCGTACTTCGCGCTGGACACCCCGTGGGCGCGTTTTGTGCTGCTTGAGTATCTCACCCTGGAGCCGGGAAACCCCCAGGCGGAGTGGCTGGCCGATCAGTGCCGATCCACCCCGACTGGCCGGCCGCTTTTCGTCTTTGCCCATGCGCCGTTGGCGAATTTTGCCCGGCCGGGCTTTTCGCCAGAACCCATGCGTCAGGTGCTGAACTTCGTGTTTGCGCAACGCTCTCCGACGGTGTTTTTTTGCGGCCACACGCACAACCAGGCGTTGTCGTATCACCCCACCCCGGCGGGCGGCTTTGTGCAGATCAAGGGCTCCAGTGTGGGCTTTCCCGCCGCGCCGCTCGAGGACCTGGCCCGGCGGCACCTGCTGCTGCTTGAACCCACCGACCGCTACTACTGGGGCGTGCCGGAGGACGTGGCTCCGGGGTACTGGCTGGTCGATGTGGGTCCCGCGGAGGTGACCGCCGAATGGCATGGCGTCGGTCGGGGAAGGCTGGGGCGTATCCGCCTCTCGACGGACGGTGCCGCTCCCGAGGTGCTCAGCGCGCCACCATTCCTCGACCTGCGCCTGCGGCCGGCCGACCTGCCGCTGCTGCGCCACGCCACGCTGGAGTACTTCATGCTCGGCGACGGCGCGGTAGGCATCGGGGTCGAACTGAACGGCATTCCGCTGGGACATACCCGCCCGAACGGTGGTTATGCGGCTCGGCGGCACCTCGATCTACCACAGGCCGCCCTGGCCAGCCTGGCTGCCGCCAACCAGGTGAAGTGGTCGCCCGCCGCAGCGGGCTCGTGGCTGCTGGGTTCGGTACGCCTCGCCGGCGAGACCTACGATGGCCGCCGCCTGACCTCGCCCATCGTTCCCCGGCTCCTGGCCTGCGGCACGGTCGCCGAACGCTTCGCCCACCGTCCCGAGTGTCGGCGCCTCGAGGCCGGCGCCCCCTTCACCCTGGACCTGGACCTGTGAACGGGTGGCAGGCCACGCGGCGAAGAACCGGCCCATGAACCCGGGGTGGACGGCGCGTTTGCCCCCCCGCAAGCCAAAGCGTCCAGTCCGTCCAGTCTGTCCAGTCCGTCCAGTGGCGCCGCCAGCAACCGAGGAGTACAGCCATGAGCACAGAAACCGTTCAGGGTGGACAGGCGTTCGACCTGTCGCTGGGTGAGTCGGCCGAGTTCCGTCTGCCGAACGGCCAGACGCGGCGCCTCACCCTGATCGCCCTGCGCGAAGAGCCCGACCGCATCCGCGGCGTGGTCCGTCGCCCCGCGGCGCTGGTCGAGGTGGACGGCGAGCGGGTCGAGCTGGTGGCGGGACACTACCACCTGCCGACGATCGTGAGGGGGGTGAAGATTGCCTGCTCGGTCACCCGCGGCATTGCCCAGGCGCTGCTCGTCTACCAGGATATCCATGCCCTTGACAAGGATGCGCGCTTGCGCTGCTGGGCCCCGACGGCGCCCCTTTTCGGCCCACAACCGCTGGTCTACCCGGTCCGGCAAACCTGGTTCGCCTCGATGACGCAACTCGGCAACGAGCGCACCTACGTCGATGCCGGCGAGCTGACCCTGAACGACCCCGCCCGCCGGCATATCTACTACCACTACGGCGTCGACCTGGGCGGCTACGACAAGGCGGTGCCGGTGGTTGCGGCCGCCGCGGGTCGCGTCGTGCGCCGGGCTGACGACTGGGCCGCGGACGAACCGCGCGACGAAAACCCGCGTGATGACGTGGTCAACCTCCGCGACGCCGCAGGCTGGCGCTACCGCTACTCACACCTGGACATGATCGCCGACAGCGTCCGCGTCGGCGGCGAGGTCGGCGCCGGCGACCTCATCGGCTTCCTCGGCAAGAAGGGCTCCTCGGGCGGCTGGAGCCATCTGCACTTCGGCATCCGTGGCCCGCAGCCCAGCGGCCGCACCGGCGAGATCGAGGCCTGGCCCTACGTGGTCGAGGCCTACCTGCATGAGCACCCCGGAGCCCTGCTCGCCTGCGCCCGGCCGCACCGCGTCGCCGGCGTGGGCGAAACCGTGGAACTCGACGCCAGCCTCTCCCTCTGCGACGGCGGCCGCATCACCGCCTACGCCTGGCACTTCCAGGACGGCGATACGGCCGCGGGCCCGGTGGTTCACCGAACCTACGCCCGCGAAGGCATGTACTCCGAGAGAGTGACCGTCACCGACGACCGCGGGCGCACCGAGGTCGACTTCTGCGTCGTGCAGATCCTGCCGCCAGACGCGGACCCGGCCCGCACCCCACCCACCCTGCACCTGACCTACTACCCAACCCAGGACCTGCGCCCCGGACAGCCCATCGCCTTCAAGGCCAGAGCCTTCATCCGCGGACCCTTCGCGGCCAACCAGGGCGGCGAAGAGCACTGGGACTTCGGCGATGGAACCACCGCCCGGACCTGCTCCAACGACGAATTCGCTGAGCGTTGGCACGCGTACGCCACGCCGGGGCGCTACGTGGTCACCGTGCAACGCACCGGCTTGAACGGGATCTCGGCAACCGCCCAACTGAAGGTCGATGTGGGCGGCGGCGCCTGACGCCCGCCCTCGTTGTGGAGGATACAAGACCCCATGGATAAAGCCAGAAACGCCGTGCCGCGGACCCTCGACTTCTCGGTCAAACTGGAGATACCGCTGCAGGAGACGCGCTCCGATTACTGCTGGTTCCACCCGCGCTGTGTCGCCTTCCCGGCCGCCGCTCCAGACCACCCGCCAGCGGTGCTGATGACCATCCAGAAGCATTTGATGGTCAGCGACTTCTATTCTGGCCTTTACCAGCTGAGGACAGACGATCTCGGGCGGACCTGGCGCGGTCCGGTGGAGATTCCTGAACTCGCCTGGCGGCGGCAGCCGGATGGGATCATCATCGCGGTGGCCGACGTGACTCCCGGATTCCACGCGGCGACGGGCAAGGTCCTGGCCATTGGGGCCCAGGTGCGCTACAGCCCGGCGGGCGTGCAACTGGAGGACGTGCCACGGGCGCACTCGACCGCCTCTGCGGTTTACGACCCCCACACCGACGCCTGGTCGCCTTGGCGCACCGTCGCCATGCCGGCCGACGCCGCCTTCGCTTTCGCTCGCAGCGCCTGTGCTCAATTCCTGGTCGAGGATGACGGCAGGCTGCTGGTGCCCTTCTACCATGCCGCCTGCGGCACCGTACCGTTCGCCGTCACCGTCTTTCGCTGCACCTTCGACGGCGTGGAACTGAAGCTGGCCGCCGCGGGCAACACGCTGGAGCTGAATGTGGTCCGCGGGCTCTGCGAACCCTCGCTGGCGCGCTACGGCGGACGCACCTACCTGACCCTGCGCAACGACCTCAAGGGCTACGTCACGGTCAGCGACGACGGTCTGCATTACGAGCCGATCCGGCCTTGGACCTTCGACGACGGCGCTGAACTGGGCAGCTACAACACCCAGCAGCACTGGCTGGCGCACCAAGACGGTCTGTTCCTCTGCTACACCCGCCGGGGCGCCAACAACGATCACATCATGCGCAACCGCGCGCCGCTGTTCCTGGCGCAGGTCGATCCCGAGCGGCTTTGCGTGCTGCGCCAGACCGAGAGGGTGCTCATGCCCGAGCGCGGCCTGATGCTGGGCAACTTCGGCGCCGCCGCGATCACGGCGCAGGAGTCGTGGGTGACGGACTCGGAGTACCTGCCGAAGACCGCGGGCGGCAAGCCGACCGCCGCAGGCGGCAACGGCTCGACCTTCGTGGCGCGCGTCCTCTGGTCGACGCCAAACCGCCTCGCCCCGTGGAGTCGAGAACAGACGTCGGGGGACGCGCTCAACGGGTAGCGCTTATGGACAGCGCACCCAGCATCGAAAGCCCCTCACAGCCTCAGCCGGTCGCCCCAATCCGGCTCGAGCCAGGGCCGTTCGGCCGCCAAAAGCTCGTCAAAACACTGGCGGATGCGAGCCGGGGTGGCGCTGGCCGCGGTAGTGGGATCGATGAGGCAGGCCTCGAAGGCTTTGCGCAGATCCTTCTCCAGCCAGGCGTCGCTGGCCAGGGTCTGCATATCGGCCATCCCCCGGCACAGTGCCGCCAAGGCGATCGGCAGCCGTCCCACGTGGTGGGGATGGACACCGGTCCGGTCCGTGGTGCAGCAGACCTCGACGCAGGTGTCGTCGGTGAAGTTCTCCAGGCAGCCGTGGTTCATCACATTGAGGTGCATCCGGTAGACGTTGTCGGTCTCCAGTGCATGCATGATGTGTACCGCATACTCGAACGAGCGCGTCAACTTCAACGGCTTCCGCCCGTCCACCTGCTGCGCCAGGTCCGAGTCCGCCGACCAGCGCGGCGCCGTGGTCTTGACCTCAGGGCTGGTTGCGCGCTCCTCGAACAGGATTCCGGCCCGGTCTTCGGCTCGCGGCAGGAAGTAGGGCAGGTACTCGGCGCAGTGGCGCGAGGACTCCGTGGTCCAGTAGCCGAGTTGCCGGAGCAGTTCGAACTGGACCGGGCGCAGCCGGTATACGGCTTCCTGGGTCGACGCCTGCAACAGATCCGGGTAGGCGTTGCGGCCATCCAGGTACTCCAAGCGCAGGAACCAGTTCATGTGGTTCACCCCGGCGGCTTCGTAGCGCAGCTCCTTGTGGCTGCAGCCGATCCAGTGCGCGATCTCGCGGATGCCGTACTGGATGTTGTGGCAGAGGCCGAGCATGTGGACCTTCGGGCAGGCCAGGTTCAGGATGCGGGTGAGCATCGACATGGGGTTGACGTAGTTCAGCAGGTAGCCGCCCGGGCAGCGCGCTTCCATGTCCTTGCCGATGGCCACCAACTCCGGCGCGCAACGCAGGGTGCGAAACACGCCCCCCAGGCCCACCGTGTCGCCCACGCCCTGGTAAATGCCGTAGCGCTTCGGAATGCTGATTTCATAGTGGAAGGGCACCCCCTGGTAGGCCGGCCCGCCCTGCGCGAACGAGGTCACCACGTAGTCAGCGCCCTCCAGAACCCCGCCGCGCCACTCGGTCGCAGCCCGAATCCGCGTCGGCGCGCCATAGTGCGCTACCACTTTGCGGGCGTGCGCCTCAACCGGTCCCAGATGATTCGGGTTGATGTCGACCAGCACAATCTCGCTGTCCCACAACTCCTTGAAGGACAGAATGTCAACCAACGATTGCGCCCCGAAGCCGCTGCCCGCGCCGATAAACACGATCTTCGCCATGATCTGCTCTCCCTGGCCCGCGGCAGCCCCTGTACGACCGGGGCGTCCACCGCGCGGCGCTGGCCCTAGCCTAGCGTGCCGCCGTGCCCGACGCAATCTGAGCAGGGCCTCAAAGACAGAGGCGATTTCAGAACCCGGTTGAACCCCTTCCGCCCCGCCATTAACGTAGCCGCGTTCGTGGAGAGGCCGTCCGGTGAGTGTTTGGCGTCAGCGCGCCTGCCGTCGCCGACGAAGCAGGAACGGAGAGACTACCGATGGAGCTAGCGCACCGACTCGTTACCGGCGTGGGCGCCGCGGCCCTGGCCGCGGTCATGGCCGTCGCCGCGGAACCGCCGCCGACGTTCCAGCCGCTGGCTCCCCTCAACCAGTTGCCGCTGGGCGTCTGGACCGGGCAGTTGCAGAGCCTGAGCCATACCCGCGACTTCAACCGCATCGGCGGCGAGGAGCCCTCCGGCAGCACCTCGACCCTCGCCCTGACCCTTAACTACGTCTCGCCCGAGGGGTATGGCCTGAGCCTCGGCGGCCAGTACGTGCAAAGCCAGAGCCTGTTCTCCCACAACCCCGACATCCCCATCAACAACACCTTCCACCTGCTCAACCACGCCTACCTGAACTACCGCCTGGAGGAGTTTGACCTGCCCAAGACCTCGGTCCGCGCCGGTCGTATCAAACCGGATTTCCTGATGATGAACGGCCTGGCGCCGCGGCAGAAAGCGCAGGCATTCGAGGGCGCCATGCTCCGCACCGAGGACGTCCCCGACCTCAAGCTCAGCGCGGGCTGGTTCCGCAAGTTCAGCTCCTGGTCCACCCGGCACAAGAACCGCGACGAGGACTTCGGCTTCAACTACGAGTTCACCGACGTTGCGGACCTCGCACGACGGCCCTACGAGACCGCGGGCACCGTGTTCACCGACCTGGTCTACAGCGGCATCCCGCGTCTGCGGCTGAACCTGGGCGACTTCTATTCCGAAGACATCATGAACCTGGCCTACGCCAGTCCTACCCTCGACCTGCTTTCCTGCCTCACCTGGACCGGCGTCTGGGCCTATGAACGCAGTACCGGCGACTGGCATGACCAGGCGGCGAATGGTGGCAAGGCTCCCGCCGACCTCGAGGCGAACTACCTGCAGACCTACCTTACCTACGAGGTGATCAAGAACCTGAAGCTCATGCCGGGCTACGCCTGCGTCCTCGGCCACAACGACGGCGCCGAGAACCACAGTTTCCAGGACCTCTTCCAGGCGGATCTGCTTCCCTTGGTGGGCCTGATCGGCCGCCCCATTGGCTATGCGGCGGGCGCGCAGATGGGCTACCTCTCTACCCTCTACAAGCCCTGGGAACGCACCTCGGTGTGGGTCCACTACGTCTACACCGACATGGATAACGCCTACACCACCACCTACGACGGCCAGGAGATCAACCTGATCGTGGGACAGCAGTTGACCCCCGCCCTCAGCGTCACCGTCAAACTGGCCTACGCCTGGTTCAACGGCAGAAACAACACCGACAATAGCTACGGCACCGACACCCGCCTGTTCGTCACCTACAAGTTCTGACGCGGGGCGGTATGGACCACGGCTCAGGCGCGGCGGGTGGCGCCCCAGCGCCTTGTTCATGGGCGCAGGTCAGTTCCGTAGGGGGGTGCTTGTATGAGAACCGCAGAGGGTCGGGGGCCTGCCCGCCGTGGTGGGTCGAGAGACAAGTGTCCGAGTCCCCCCCGTCAATTCGATCCCAATTTCAATCTCGATCCGCCATCCCACCGCTACGGTTTCGCGGCGGCACCACCAGCCGCGGAAGTCGCGGGTTCGCCTCTGCCTCTTCAGCCCCGAAG
>CAILKC010000613.1 GCA_903834675.1 uncultured Victivallales bacterium
GCGGCATGCGTTGTTGCGGCGGATGCAGGCGGCGATGCGGGACGAGATGATTGTGGATGCCGAGGACCCGGCCAAGGTGCAGCATTTTCTGAACGTGATTCTGGCGGTCCACCCGAACCTGCTGTACGAGGCGCAGAAGCAAGCACTCGCTCAGACGGCGATCGTGCAGGATACCGGTGACTTGCCGGAGGAATGGGCGTCAGACACGGACCTGCCCGCATCCCCGGGGAACGCCTATGGCGTGATCCCTGCCGGGCTGAACCTGTGGGAGGAGAGCTTCGTGCGCTTGCTGGATACAGACCCGAACCGGCAGGTGCGCTGGTGGCACCGCAACCTGCCGCGCAAGCCGTGGTCGGTCAACGTGCTCCTGCCGAACGGGCGCGGCTTCTTCCCGGACTTCGTGATCGGGATCGAGGGCCGCAAGACCGAGGGCGGCATCCTGCTGGCCGACCCGAAGTGGGGTTACGAACGGTTGGAGGAAGTCCCGAAGACGCAGGCCGTGCATGGCGTCTATGGCCGTGTGCTGGTACTCTCCCGGCGGGGGGACGCGCAATGGCAGGTAGTGCGCTACGATGAGGCCACGCGTCGCCCCGTGCTGGACCGGCCCTTCCGCCTTGCAGACGCCGCGGGCTTCGAGTGATGGTAGCTTGGGCGGGACTTCCCGGTTGGCAATGCTCGGTCAGAGGAAGCATCTTACGTTGGTAGGGGCGAATTCATCGGCGCCCGAGTCGGCGAGGGTTACCAGTGACCACCAAGCAATACAAGAGGCCGCCGGTTGTCGAGAGAGCGGTGTCTGTTACCGGCGACGTCTCGGAACAGGCTTTCCAGGAACGGGTAGACACGTGGGCCGAGGCGGTTCATGACGCCCTGCCGGTACACACTCGGAAGGTTGAGTGGGAGATCCTGATTCGAGACGACAATCAGGTCCCAGTCCTCGATGAGGACGGGACGAAGATGCGGCTTGTTCACCAGTTCTGGCCGTCAGACCCCAAGGAAACAAAGGCTTCTTGGTGTCTCCAGCTCTGGCCGAGCAGGCTGGCGGTCAATCTGCGGCGAGTGAATGACCGCGACCTGCGGAGCTTCCAGGATCTCGACCGTTTGGCCTGCGACTGGATTCCTCGGTGGGGACAGCACTTCGGCGTGCGCGATGTCTCCAAAGTCGTGCTTGAGTACTGCAACCTACTTAGTGTTGAGACGGTACCTGAATTTGCGACTAAGGACGTGGTGCACTTAGACAAACTGATCACGGTGTTCAGCAGCATCCCCGGCCCTGCGGGCAGCATGATCACCAACCCGTACAAGTGCATGTGCGGTCTCCTCGTCAAGCGGGACAACGAGGAGTACCGGTGTCAGGTTCGGGTGGAGGGCCTGGCCAGCGCCAAGCGAGCTACGGTGCAAGTCCACTTCCGTGCGGATACTGCCGACCGGGCGGCTCTGGCCCCGGCGGCCATCAGCCCAACCCTGTCCGCCCTCCACGGCGTTGTGCGTGAGATGTTCGAAGGGTTCTTCACGACAGAGGCGAAGGAGGTGTTTGGGTGCCATGATTTACCAAACGCCCAACGCTGACGCCTGCTCAGCGAGCTCTCCATGCCTCGAGGCCACCCCGCCTCGAGAGATCCGGTTCGCCAGCGATCCATCCGAGGCACCGCACCGGTCTGTCGTGTTCGACCAGCGATTCTTCCCTCTGGAACCCGGGATTTGCCTGCGACTGCTGGAAGCTCCGACTGTCGAGTTCCGAACAGGCACCGTCTCGGTTAGGGGATGGGGGCTTGAGTTCCCCCGGCATGAGCTGATCAATCTCGATCGCCAGATCGCGCGTCAGTTCCTGCTGCTGTTCGGGAAGGCGCAACGCGGCGTGCTGTCTTCGGATGAGAAGACTGTGTGGTCGGGGATCGTGGACAAGGTCGACTACCGGCAGTTCACGCTTGACCGTGCCGCCCCGCGGTACAGGGAGGGTCGGCTCCTGCGACTGACGCCCAAGTGTTTCGTTGAGTGGCTAGACGGTGACCGCGAGGCGCTACCCCCATCTGGAGCTGTTCCCCTGCGCATTCTCCAGCCTGGCGACTACTTCGGGTGCTACGCCCGGTTTGGCGCCAAGAGGCAGGCTGTTTCCATAGCCCGAGTGACGCCTTTCGGCCCGGACTACATCGCGCAAGAGACCGCTCTGTACGAGCTGCCGCCTGTCGCCGAGTTACCGGTCGTGGCCGAGGGATAGCCACACGTGTGGGTATGCTGACCATTGACTTCTGGAACGTTGCCCAGGGGGACTGCACTGTCCTAACGCTGCCCGACGGCCGGCTGATCATGGTCGACGTTGGGCCGCCGGACAGCCCAGTCTTTGACTGGTTAGTTGACCACCCCACGCTTCACGTCGCCAAGCTTCTGCTCACGCATAATGATGACGACCACTGCGGCTGTTTGAACGCGATTCTCGAGGAGTTCCACCCTCGGGTCGGTTCCGTGCATTTCCTCGTCGACCGTGCCCCAGCCGAACTCCGGAGACTGGGGTTCTTCAGAACGATGCTCCGCCTTCACACCGCCCGGAAGCTGTGCGTATCGAGGCTGGAAGTCAGGGACGAGGCGATGCTCTTGTGGTCCAGCGCCGATGGGGCCCACGACTTGGTGCTGCTGTTTCCTGACTGTATTGGCAACGTCAGCAGCACGTCGCCAAACCGGGCCTCGGCTCTCATCTGCTTGCGCGCCAACGGCACCCCGTTGGTCGTCTGGCCGGGCGACTCGCCGCTCAGACAGGTTGCCACCCATCTCCGCGGGCTTGGTCGCCCGTACTTCCTCATGGGCCCGCACCACGGGGCTCCAGAGGACCGGAAACAGAAGGGCTTTGCTGCCTCAGTTGCGGCCGTTGCCCCGCAGCGAGGCTTCCTCTCACTCGGCACTGATGGCCGGGCCGGCAACACATACGGGCACCCGTGCGCCGGCTATATCCGAGCTCTCCTGGCCAATGGCTGCCGCGTTGTCTGTTCCCAGATCACTGAGAAGTGTGATCGGAAGCGTGCCATTTCGGGGCGGCACGTCATGAACACGACTGCTCTCTACGGCCTACCTGCCCCGGCCGGGGTCTACTGCCGTGGTCATCTGAGAGTCGTGGTCGACGGTGGCACCATGACCATGGACGAACACGACTCAGAACACCTTCACAGGGTCAGCGAACTGCACCGGCCGTTGTGCCTGTGACGTGGCGATGACGGCTGGCTGGTGGCAGAGTGCCCGAGCCTGCCCGACCGCATCAGCCAAGGGCGGACGAAGAAAGAGACCGTCCGTAGCATCCGTGAGGCTACCGATGCCGACACGGAAGCTCCGGTCGTGGACAGGTTGCCGGTGCCAGAAGAGACCTTTGACGCCGTGCTGGTTGCTGCCAAGCGCGCACGCTACCGACAAGGTTCTGCGAACCTGGCCTTGGCAATACGGCAGGGCAGTGACCGCTAGCCTGCCTGCAATGCCGGTCGCCGCAGTGGGCGAGCCCTGCGGACGGACACATCGACAAGGTGGGGATCGTCGTCAAGATCGAGCCCGAAGGCTATGGACTCTCTGATCGTACCGTACTCGAAGAGGGATTCTATTTGACGCGTGACTCGATCAACGTCAGAGCGGCTCTTGAGTGTCATCTTCAGAGTCAGTTCGTACTTCACGGCACACCTCCGAGGTGAACCCAGGGACTCACGGGCGCTCCTTCACCATACCGGCAGAGCATGTTCTGGTAGCGCAGCAGGTCCGAGAGATTGGTTGCGAGTGCGTTCCGTACGCGCGTGTCCTTGCAGTCAGCGATGAGGCGGCAACTCAGATCGAGGCCGACGAGCTGTCGTTGAACATCTCCCGGTAGCGCCGGTACCCCAGCGACGGTAGTAGAAATCCCGGAGGGGGCCTGGCGCGAACTCCGCGAGTAGCAGGCTACGGAACAACGTTCCCGGGCGCCGCGCAAACCACTTGTGGACGGCGATGAGCGGACGGTAGTTCTGCTGGATCTGCTTCTCGTGCAGCGCCAGTTCAGACACAAAAGGGATATCGAAATCGTGCTCGATCACTGGAGGGTACTCTTGCTGCCGACCCGTCTGTTCATTCTGGAACGCCGGGCTGCCTCATGCCACCGCGGCCCGGCATCGTCCGAGCCGAACGTGCTGAACTATACGGGCATACCCCGCTGGCGCAACCGGCCGGGCTGCGCGTCAGTGAAGTCCGAGTCGCACGCCTGCCAACGTGCGCCTTCCGCCTGGCGGATGCCGCGGGCTTCGAGTGACGCTGTAGGGCAGTGGAGACTCTTGCGTCACCCTCGGCTCACCCGCATCCCGAACGCCGGTTTTCGACCGGCGTTCAACGTGCGCGTCGCCGTGCGTAGCTTACTGAAGTCTGGATGATGTACACCGGCGCTGGCCCGCCAGCCTCCACGGCCCCGAACCCGCCGGGTCAGGGCCGGATTTCCGCCCCGGACGTCGCGGCCGGGGCGGTCTGACACCGAGTCCCGGCGCCAGCGGGACTCTTTGGACTGCCTGCGGCTTGACGCAGCTTTTCTCCACGGCCCTGAACCCGCCGGGGCGCTTCCACCCACCCGCAATCGCCGGTATCCCGGCTCACTGATCGAGGTGGTGACGGCGTCATCCACCAGCAGCGCCGGGGAGGTGACGCCACGGACATGAGCTTCCGGGAGTAGTGCCTCTGCAGTCTGGCGCCCGGATCTGAGGGCACGCTCTGGAGGGCGAACCTCCACGCTCCACTGCGAACTTCACTGGCATTACTGGACGCCGCTTGTCCCATGGCGCCCATCGGTTCAGACTGAAGTAGTACGCCTCAGCCCGGCTGGGCGACGGAACCCTTGACGAGGTAGGTCTCGAGCAAC
>CAILKC010000614.1 GCA_903834675.1 uncultured Victivallales bacterium
GGTCTCCGCCGTCTCTGGGGATACCGCGAACCTGCCCGGAACGGGCTTGGCATCGCGGGCTCCAGGGCCAGACGCGGTTCCATTCCGGTTCGCCCGGAACGTGGCGGACCGCCTGGAGGTCGGCGGTCTCCGCCGTACGTGGGGATACCGCGCCAGTGCCAGTGGGGATACCGCGAACCTGCCCGGAACGGGCCTGGCATCGCGGGCTGCAGGGCCACAGGGGATACCGCGAACCTGCCCGGAACGGGCTTGGCATCGCGGGCTCCAGGGCCAGACGCGGGGGGTTCTGCAAGAGCCTCTCTACTCCAGCGTCACGGCTCCCGCCCGGTCGAGTTCCCAGGTTGAGCCGGTGCCGAACCACTGAATCCACTCGCTGGTGTCGGCCCGGTGCAGGCCCAGGTTGAAGTCGAGCTTGAGGCCGGGGCGGAGCCCGATGCCGACGGCGGCGAGGGGGATGGCCCACTCCGCCGTCCATTCTCTCTCGCCGCTGCGGGCGGCGAAGCGGACCTCGCCGCCCAGCTTGGCGGCGGACTCCGCCGGGGCGCCGGCGGTGGTCACGCTTGCGCAGGTGCCGTTCGGGAAGCCCTGCACGACGTAGGTCGGGCCGGCCGGCCCACTCCGGAAGCAGACTTCCGCGCCATCGCTCTCGCCCCAGTTCGTGCCCGCTGCGATCTTTGCGGCCGCCGAGACGGGGACGGTCAGCGCGATGTACAGGCAGGTGTCGTCGTGGCCAAGCCGGAGGATGCACGGCGGACCGGCAATGGGTGTGCCCCCGGGCGTCTGGTTCAGCGTCAGCCCGCTCTCCGGCCATTCGTTTGCGGCGAGCGCGCCATCGACGGTCGGCGGCACGGCTAGGCGTGGCACTACCGCCTGCGGCGCGACCGGCGGTGGCGGTGGCTCGGGCCAGGGAATGGGCGCTGGCGACTCGGAAGCGAACGGTCGCTCCCGGGCGCCAGGCGCCTCGACAATCGGCCACGAGGCACGCAGCGGGTGTGTGTAGGGGCCGATCTTTTCGACCGGGATCGGCTGAAACCCGAGCCGCAGCGCGGGCGATTCGGGCCGCAGGCGGTAGTCGTCCTGGTCCGGGTCGACGAACCGGGGATCGGCGAGGACCGAGTGCATGTCGCTGCCCTGCTTCTGCCACTCCTCCCACTGCTGCGCGGGAGGAATCCCGGGCAGGTTGAGGCGGAGCGCGGCGCCGTCGTGCCAGATCAGGTTGTAGTCACACTCGTTCTGGTCCGGGAGGTAGTTGTTGGCCTGGTAGAGATTCACCTGCGGCTCACGGTAGCAGATGATGTTGCGCACGAACCGATTGCCGCCCATCGGGCCGTCCGTCTCGGGGTTCAGCGCCGCGAACTTCGCATAGTGGCTGCGGTAGACCGCGCTGTCCTTGTACTTCTCGTAGGTCTTGCGCATATCGGGTTCGAGCGTGTTCGGCGGCTTCGGCCCGGACCAGGTCATCTGCTGTTTACCGCAGTCGACGAAGATGTTGTTCTCGATCGTGTGGTCGCGGCCGCCGTGAACGTGCGCGCCGCCCAGGACGGTGCGGGCGACGATGTTGCCGTAGACGGTCGCTTCGCAGATGGCATCATCCAGGTAGATGCCCCAGGAATAGCGCGGGCACTCCCACCGGCCTTCGTTGCGGCCGAAACCGAGGATGTCGGTGAGGAAATTATGACGTATGATCAGCCCGCGGCGCATCCAGCCTTCCTGGCCGGCGCAGACGTAGATGCCGCCAGTGTCCTCGCTGTCGAGGTTGGCGTGGCGGATGCGGTTGAACTCGATGAGGTTGTCGTTGCCGCCGCCAAAGATGCCGCAGCGCGCCGTGTCGTGGATCAGGTTGTGTGCCACGCGGTTGCCGACCCCGCCAAGCCCCACGCCGCAGCCGTGTCCGTTGATCAAGCCGGTGTGATGGATGTAGTTGTTCTCAACGTTATGCCCGGCTGGGGTCAGGGTCTTGGTGTCGCCGCCAGAGACCTGGATGCCGAAGTTGCCGACGTCGAAGATGTCATTGCCGAAGGCGCCGTTGGCCGTACCGTTGCGTATCTCGATGCCGGCGCTCCAGTCGCTGCGGCCACCGATATTGCGGATCGTGCAGGCTACGACCCAGCAGTTCTTCGCGTTGCGCAGCAGCACCCCCGAGCCCTCGCAGCACTCGATGGCCAGGCCGCGGAGGGTGACGTGTTCCGCGCCCTCCAGCACGATCACGTTCTCGGTGAGCGGCGCCCGGATGACAGCGTTGTCGAGGGGCGTCGGCGGCCAGAGGTACAGCATCCCGGTGCGGGGGTCCAGGAACCACTCGCCGGGCGCGTCGAGTTCCTCAAACTGGTTGCGGACATAGTAGCGGTCGAAGGGACGCATCTCGTAGCTTACGTCCTTGGTGAGGGTGAGGGTCCGTGCTTCCCGGTCGAAGGCGCCGATCGGCACGATGCAGTTGCCCCAGTTGTAGCGCGGATAGATGTTGATCTCACCGTCCTCCGGGTGGGCCCAGGTGCGGAGGTCTTCAGGGCGGAGGCGGAGGACCCGTTTGGTCTCCTGCTCGGGCGGCGGCTTCTGGTACATGGAGGCGGGCTTGCCGTCCGAGAAGGCCCAGCCGCCGGTACGCGGCCGGGCCGGGTCGAGGTTCGGGTAGCGCGCCGGGGTCAGCCGTTGACCGTCGAGGTAGAGTTGCCGGAAGCGGACGCCCGTGAAGCCTTGCGTTCTCACATCTGCCTGCAAGATACTGTCCTTGAATGGCTTGAAGCCGCTGATGCGGGTGCCGCCGAACAGCCTCGGCTGCTCTCCCGGGAAGGCGCGGTAAGTGATCGGGGCGTCGGCGCTCCCCGAATCCTCGGCCGTGAGTTGGAACGGCCGGGTCAGCCCGTACTCGCCAGCGCGGATGAGCACGGCGGCGCCAGCGCTGAGCGTTCCCGCCTTACGGCGTTGGCGCAGTTCGTCGCGGGCGCGTTCGAGCGTGGCGAACGGTCCATCGGTGCGCCCCGCGTTCGGTTCGGCGAGCACGCCGGACCAGGCGTCGTTGCCAGCCGGCGCGACGTAGAGCACCAGTGCGGGCAGCGTGTCGGGGTCCGCCGGCGTGGGGAAGGGGGCCTCGGCGCGAGTTGTGGCGGCGGCACAGGCCAGAGCCAGCACGCAAGCCATGGGCAGTCTCATGAGGATTATTCCTTGCAGCAAACGTGATGGCTCGGGTCACAGGGGCCAGAGTTCAACTCTAAACGGTGGAGACCCGGATCGCCATCCGGCGACCTTGTACGTAGTAGAGTCCGCCGCGGCGGGTTAGCCGGTTTTGCGCCCCCCATGGAGGCCGCCAGTCCGCCGGTCAGCGCGGTTGACAGGGCTGGCGCCCGGCCATACTGTCAGGGCATCATGCGAGCCGAACCCGGGTCGCGGCACAGGGGAGAGCGGAGATGCGCAGGACCATTGCCTACCTTGTCTTCTGCCTCAGTTTCGGCGCCTGGTTGCAGGCCGCCGATCCGGTGATCTCCAACATCCAGGCGCGGCAGCGCGCCGACACCGCTTTGTCCGTTCTGTCCGATCCGGCCTACAAGACCACGAAGATCGTGCTGCGGCGCCTGCCCGGCACCACCACGGCGCTTAACAACGGGACGAATCTGGCCTCGATCTACCAGGATGCGAACATGGATCTGGTCGGCCGCAACGGGTACAATGGCGGCTCGGGGTACCGTTCGGGTGCGGGCCTGGCGAACGGTTCGGCGGCGGCGGGCACTTACCTGGCCAATGCCTGGGGGCTCTATGATATGCACGGCAACGTCTGGGAGTGGTGTCTGGATTGGTATGGACCATATCCCGGCACGGTGTCGGACCCGTGCGGCCTGTCGTCGGGCTCGGACCGCGTGCTCCGGGGCGGCAGTTGGCTCGACCGCGCCTACGGCTGCCGTGCGGCGTACCGCCACAGGGACTCCCCGGTCAACCGCGACTACGACTTCGGTTTCCGGCTCTGCTGCGCGGTCCCAGGTCAGTAAGGGTTCAGCCGCTCCGGTTTCCTGGGGAGGAGAAGAACGGACGAAACGGACAGAACGGACGGAACGGACAGAGGGGGAGGCGAGGCGTGCCCGCTGGCGGGCCGGGGAGGAGGGGATGCAGATGGGCAGAGAGAACGGACAGAACGGACCCAACGGACCCAACGGACCCAACGGACCCAACGGACCCGACGGGCGGAGGGGGGAGGCCGGGGCTCGGCCGCGGGGGGGAAAGGCTTTGTCGTCTCCGGCGGCGGAGCGGGTGTTTGGCGTGCATGGCGGCTACCGGGGGTTGGTGGCTTACCGGGTCTCGGAGATGCTCTATGATTACACCTGCCGCTTCTGCGACCGCTACATCCCCAGGAGCGACCGACACCACGATCAGATGGTGCAAGCCGCGCGCAGCGGCTACCAGAATATCGGCGAGGGTAGTGAGGACAGCGCCACCAGCAAGAAGCCGGAGATGAACCTGACGAACGTGGCGAAATCGAGCCTGGGCGAGCTGCTGAAGGACTATCAGAAGTACCTGACGCGCCGTGGCTTGCCACTGTGGCAGGCCGGCGAGGCGCTTTTTGAAGAAGCCCGCGCGCTGCGGCCAGCAACCGTCGAAGCCGCCGCGGCCTGGGTGAACCGCAGCCCGCGCCAGGGAACGCTCGAGGAACGCGCCGCTAGCCTCGGCGCTATCCTGGCCGCCCAGGCGCACTATCTGACCGAGCGCCTGCTTGACCGCCAGGCTCAGGACTTCGAAGTCGGCGGCGGCTTCGCGGAGCGCCTGCACCAGGCGCGCTCCGCCGCCCGGGTGGCGGGGTCGGTTTCGTCCGTTTCGTCCGTTTCGTCCGTTTCCCCGGGCGGCAGGGGGCAGGCAGGGGGAACCGGAAGAACAGGCAGAACGGACAGAACGGGCCAAACGGTGGCGTGATTTCGGTGGTGGCGGCGATTTCTTCAGAGCTTCTTACAGGAAAGGGACTGAGATGCACGGTTTACTGCGGCTGCCGTCGTGGGCGTTTCTGGCGGTTTCCACCGCCGCCATCGCGCCGTCGGCGTGCCTGGCGGCGACGCTGTACGTGTCGCCGAATGGCAACGATGCGGGCCCGGGGACTCAACCCCAGCCTCTGGCCACACTCGAGGCCGCCCGTGACGCGGCCCGCAAAGCCGGAGCCGGCCCCCAGCGCATTGTTGTGCTGCCCGGCGAGTACTTTCTGGCGAAACCCCTGGTCTTGGACGCGCAGGACAATGGTCTGACGATCGAGGCCGATCCGAGTGGCAAGGCCGTGCTCTACGGCGGCAAGCCCGTGACCGGCTGGCGCCGTGATGGCGACTCGTTCTGGTGCGTCGATCTGCCGGGCGTGAAGGAGGGCACCTGGGATTTTCGGGCGCTGATCGTGAACGGCCGCATGCCCGAACGGGCCCGCTTCCCGGAAACCGAGGCATTCCTGAATCAGGGGACGTGGAATCTGCCGCTGCTGCCGGCCGTCAGCGGCTTCTGGGAGCGCAAACCGACCCACGACGAACTGATCACGATGCCCTACGATGCCAAGGACATCCCGGCGACGCTCGACGTGAAGAACGCCGAGGTGCGCCTCTACCACATGTGGGACGAATCGCTGGTGGGGGTCGCCAGCAATGACACGCAGCGCCACGCCTTGATCTTCTCCTCGGAGCCAATCTGGCCAGCCGGGGCCCTGGGCCTCAAGCGCTACGTGATCTTTAATACCCGCGAGGGCATGACTCACCCCGGTCAATGGTACCTCGATCGCAGCGCCGGCCGTCTGGTCTACTGGCCCCTGCCGGGGGAAGACATGACGACCTGCAAGGTCATCGCGCCGTCGGCCGAACGGGTGATTCAGATTGTCGGCCGCCCGCAGAAGAAGGCGGAGAAGATCACGCTCCGCGGCCTGACGCTGCAGGCCACCACCGTGCCGCTCAAGCCAGGCAGCTTCGGGGCGGGAGCCTTCGAGGGCGCCCTGAGCGTGACGCACGCTCACCAGTGCGTCATGGAAGGGCTCGAAATCTGCAACGTGGGCGGCCTGGGCATCCGGGCGGATAACCTGACCGAGTGCCGCATCACCGACTGCCACGTCCATCAC
>CAILKC010000615.1 GCA_903834675.1 uncultured Victivallales bacterium
CAATTCTGTCAACCACAGAGAGCAACGAGAGCACAGAGAGCAACGCACTGGCGAAGAGTAAGTTATGTAAGGCGCTTTCAGAACCCCCGGCTCGCCAGCGTCTCGCCCTCCAGCTTGAAGGCGTCACGACGTCGGCAACGTGTGGAGTGCGAGTAGCTGCGCGAGCCGTGACGGATCCTGCAAGAGCCTCATGTGTATGTCACCCAAACCATCTCGCCTTCCTCTGTGACCTCTGTGGTGCAAGAGTCGATTGTAGTAGAGTCGACTGGCCTTGGGGCGAACGATCTGCCTCATGTTTGCGCTGATGTCGCATGGACCGGCCCTACAGGGCTCAATCCAGGCTGCGGACGGGTCCCCAGGGCGCGGCCATGGCCTAACCTGGGCTGGTATGACGTCCCCTTTTTGGGCTGAATACCACTGCCCATGCTTATTGCCTGGGCGCTTATTTTTGTTGACCAGGTCGACTAGAGGTAGAACCTAGGTTCGCCAGCGTCTCGCTCTTCACTCGTAAGACTTGCAGATTACATGCAAGGGAACGCAGCACCCTATGACGACGGTACGTAAGAAGATATCGCAGAATGGCGTTGAGAGTTTCCAGACGTGGTGTGCGAATGCGTTCAAGCAGGCGCGTCTTATCGTTCTACTTATGTGTTTCTCGGGGATTTTAGGGCTGTGCTATTACGTCTTTAGGCGGCCGGTGTATAGCGGCACGACTACTTACCAGGAAATCTCTACAGGGAAAGCGATAACCCAAGAGGACATGTTCAAAGACGGCGGGTTGTGGGCGAAGATACAGGGCATACAAAAGCCGGACGTGGTCGAGAAGATTGCTGGCACCTTCGGAATCGAAGGGGGTTACGGCAGGATCATGGAGCGGCACGTGAGAAGGATACGCGTAACTCCACATGGATGGATGAGTGGGTCTCAGTATCCGACGTACGATGTACGCATCTATGCCTACTCCCCGGAGCTTGCAGAGCAGTGGATCGAGCGGGGCTTGCAGATCTACGACGAGGAGCGCGCCGTCGGCCGCCGCGAGGGTCGGCTCGGGGAAATCCGTTATTGTCGTGAGGAGATGACCCGGATGCAGGCCGAGATGCGCGCCTATGCTGCCAAGACAGACGCCTTCCGTGAGCGCAATGCATGGGATGAGATCTGCAGCGAGTGGGCTGAGTACGAGGAGGTCCCAAGGCGCCTTGCAGAAGTTGAGGGACGCATGGCGTCGCTTGAGAGGCTGCGGACCTCCTTACAGGATCCCACCCTGACCACGGTCGAGCGTCTGTTGCTACTCCCTGCGACTGGCTACGCGCAGGGGCAGCCGCGTGTCGGCCAGGTGTTCGGGGCGCGTGCGCCCTTTGGTGTTATGCGCCCAATGCCGCTTGCTTCTGACGTCCGTGAGGTCACTCCGGATGCCGAGGAGACGGCGGCGGACGCCGAAGTCCCATTTTCCGATAAGTTGGAGGAGGGTGGTAGTACTAAGAGTGGCAGGTGGGTGGTGTTGCCTGGCCAGGAACTCGGCGGATCGAGTGGGTGGGAGGCCCTCTATCACGAGAAGCTCTTTCTCGACAGCCAACGTGCCGAAATCGGTAAGACTTACCTTCCGGGGCATCCCAAGATACGTCGGTTGTTGAAACGTCTGGAAAGCGTCGAAGCGAGTATGAAGGCAAAATACGACGATGCCGTCAAGGGGATTGACTGGGAACTGTTCACCCTTGGCGAGTCGCGGAAAGACCTCCAGCGGAAGCTGCCAAAGGTGGAGGAGGTACGGCAGCGCTATGATGCGCTCGCGGTACAGTTTGAGGCGCTTAAGTACGGGAAAATGCCCTGGGGCACTAAGTATGCCGACTATGCGAAGCGAATTTCCATCGCCAAGATGCAGTTGGAGTACGGCCTGACTGCGCCAGATGACCTTCGCCTCCAGCGCGTCGGTTTCACCACGGTCCCCGAATGGCCGGTCTCTCCGAACCGCGGTAAGATGCTTGTCTTCTGTGTGTTTCTCGGGTTGGTTCTAAGTACCGCCGCGGTCTTCGTTCTCGAGTTTCTTGATCGGACAATTGTTCTGCTCGACCAGGCCCAGGATGATCTGGGCTTGCGCGGATTGGGCATTGTGCCCTTGGTGCCGCAGCGCGTCCTGCCTCCCGCCTGCCGACTGGTGACTGACCGTCGCATCAGCGAAGAATCCGGCCAGCGTTCGCTGGTGGAAACGTTCCGCATCATCCGGGCCAATCTGCTGTCCTGTGGCACAAGTGCTGACGATCGGCAGGTGATTATGGTGACCAGTTCGTTGCCCCGTGAGGGTAAGAGCGCGGTATCGACCAATCTGAGCATGGCGTTAGCTCGCGCCGGGAAGAAGACGCTGCTGATTGATGCCGATGCCCGTCGTGGGCGTCTGCAGCGCGAACTGGGGACGACCGGCCAGGGCTTGGCGGATGTGCTGCAGGGTAGTGTCAGCATGGAAGATGTCTGCAGTCCCACCGATGTGGAGAATCTTGACCTGATGGGCACCGGCCGCTCGGGAAGCGGGCTGCCTGAGCTACTCGCCAGCGCTCGCTTCAGGGAGGGTCTTGCGGCTCTGCGGCGTAAGTACGATCACATCATTATCGACACTCCGCCTGTCCTGGGGCTATCGGAGGCTTGCGATCTGCTGCCGTGTGTCGACGGCGTGCTCTTTGTGATCTGGGCCAAGTACACGCCGGTGCGGGAAGTCCAGTCCAGCCTTGAACTCTTGCGGGCCAACAACGCTAAGTTCTTCGGCTTTGTGCTGAACCGCGTTGACCTCAGCAGCGCTGGCTACTACTACCACTACTACTACTACTCCGACTACTATTACCGCAGCTACCAGTCAAAGCACTTGCCTGCGCCTCCAGCCGAGTCCGCCAAGGTGTAAATCAGGCGGTCAGAATTTGGGCAAGAATCGGGGTCGGAATTGGAGTCGGTATCTGTATCGTGCCGGGATGAACCACGCAAAGTGGTTCGGGGTCGCGCACAATGCTGCTGAGTTTCTTCCGGTGGCATGCGCCATTCTCGAGAAACACCCGGATTGGGGTGGGTTATGGCCCCCCGCGCCGTGGCTCGGCGCTTTTGGAGTGCGGCGGCAGAGAGTCGCTGTGGTGAGTCGCCGGCGCCGCTTTGGCTGACGTACAGCCCAGGTGACACGCGTCAGCGAAAGCGGTGTCGTGTTCGCCAAAGGCGGACTTGCCACCGCACTCCATGTTGCGGCGTTTCCGATAAACTGAGCTGCGTTAGCGATTACCCCATCCATTCGCATGGCGGTACTCTGTATCGTGACGGTTATCGTCTCTTTTCCCCGTGAATACCGACACTATTCCAGCGTTGGCGTTGCCCCTGGGGGTATCGGTCGTCATACCCTGCTTTAACTACGCGCACTTTCTGTCCGGCGCCATCGATTCGGTACTGTCGCAGACAGGGGGACCGTGCGAGATCATTGTGGTTGACGACGGCTCGACGGACAACACCCGATGCGTGGCTGCGGGCTACGGCGCGCAAGTGCGTTGCATACACCAGGCCAACGCGGGGTTGCCGGCTGCCCGGAACGCAGGGATTCGGGCGGCCACACAGGCCTTGGTTGCGTTCCTTGACGCCGATGATCGCTGGCAACCCGGGTTCTTGCGTCGAGTCTTGGAGGTGTTTGCGGGTGCCTCTTCTCCCTACGGCCTGGTGGCTTCAAAGGCTACAAGGGTAGACCCACAGGGGCGGCCGACTCCTAACGTACGCCGGGACCAAGCGGTTCAGGGCGTGCTGACCTGCCAGGACATTGTTCTGCGCACCTGTTTTTCGCCCTCGGCCGTGGTTACGCGGCGGGAGGTCTTCGAGCGCTGCGGGCTCTTTGACGAGAGTCTGACTAGTTCTGAGGACCGTGACATGTGGATTCGCATCGGCGCCTGCTTTCCCATGTTTCTGCTTCCCGACGCACTGGTGTTCGTCTGCGATCACCCGGGAAGCATGAGCAAGAATGCCGACCGGATGAAGCGGAATACCCGACGGGTGATTCGCAGTGCCTATGACCGTGGCACAGTGTCCCGCTGGCGCCTGGCTTTCTGGCTGAAGGTCCTGGCGTTCAACCGGTTCCAGTGTGCCTGGATGTACCGCGATCAGAGAAGCCATGGGATGGCGCTTACCGAGATGCTGGCGTCCATCGCCATGTGGCCTTGGTTTGGGCATCCTCACCGGCTCAATGAGCCCTTGTTGTTCCGTCTTCGCGCGCTTCGGCGTTTTCTTTGGGAAGCTGTTCGTAATCGGGACTGAACGGCGCTGCTCTGGCGCCTGGTAGTAGATGTCTGACTCTCAGGTCATACGGGTGCTGCATGTCGTGGTGTCACTGGACGCCGGGGGCATGGAGCGTGTGCTCATCCGCACGGCGCGAAGGCTGGTCCCGCGCGGCTTTGAAATCTCGGTGTGTGCTCTGGAGCGTCGTGGTGCTTTGGCAGAGACCTTTCCGGCGCCGGAGCGGGTGGTCACCCTGGACAAGCCGCCAGGACGTTCCTTGGGGACCATCTGGCGTCTGCATCGGCTGCTTCGGCAGACTCGACCAGATGTCGTCCATACACACAACCTTGGCCCGCTGATCTACGCGGCGGCCGCGAGCGGGTTTGGCCGACTATGTCCCATCCTGCACGGTGAGCATTGTCAGTTATTGTGCAATGACTTAGGGCCTCCACGCCTACGCCTGCGTCGCCTGCTCTACCGTTCCTGCCGGAAGGTCCATACGGTGTCGGAGGAGTCGCGCCGTGAGCTCCTAGATCTGGGCGTCTCCGCCGCGCGGGTGGTAGCGGTGGTGAATGGCGTCGACACGGTCGCATTCGCGCCTGGCAACAGGAGTGCAGCACGGCAGCGGCTCGGGCTTCCCGAGGGCGGACGGTGTATCGCTATCTCGGCGCGTTTTGAGCGTCGCAAACGGCACGACCTCCTGATTGCCGCGGTGGCCAGGTTGGTGGCGCAGGGACATGATCTCCGCCTGCTTCTGGCCGGCGATGGCGCCCTGCGTCCTGAGCTGGAGGCGCTGGCGCGGGCCAGCGGGGCCGCATCGCGCCTCTGTTTCCTGGGCTTCTGTGAGGATGTCCTGACGGTGTACCAGGCTGCGGACCTGGCGGTCTTGCCCAGCACCGGGGAGGGACTCTCGAACGCGATCCTCGAGGCCATGGCGTGTGGCATCCCGGTGCTTTGTCATGCGTCCTGCGGCTGCGCCGAAGCGGTCGACGACGGCGTGGATGGCTGGGTCCGGAAGATCGACACGGCCGACGCATTGGCCGCCGCTATGGAGAGCCTTCTCGGCAACCCTGAACGGCTGCGGGCGATGGGATGTGCCGCGCGCGACAAGATGGTCGAGCGCTTTGATTTTGAGCAGACGGTTGCAGGCTACGAGCGCGTTTACCGCGACATCGTCTCTGCCAGCTGATAGGGGTTGCCTTGGATTTTGCTCTCGCCACCCTCTTCTTGATCCTCTACTATGTGCGTCCGCACGAGTGGTTGGAATGGATGGCGTCGGTGCAGCCCATCACCAAGGTGCTGGCAGTCGGTTTGGCGGTGGTGCTGTACCAGGTTGGCCGCCGGGTACATTGGCACCCCCGTCGTTTCCTCGGAGAGTTTCTGCGGACTCCGCTGGATTGGATACTGCTTGCCTTTACGCTCTGGGTCCTGCATGCCGCAGCCGACTGGAAGGCCACCTGGAGCTTGTTCTATCCATCGCTGGGCTACTACGTGCTCGTGCAGCATGCCTTGTCCACCGTGCGTCGGATCGAGAGTTTCCTCTGGGTCTGGCTCGGACTACTGCTCTTCATCGCGACCATGGCCGTGCTCAGCGAGTACAATGTGGACACCTTCAACAGTCTGGGCTACACCCAGGGGATGTACAAAGGTCGGCTCACCCTTAATCTATCTATCTTCAATAACCCCAATGCCTTGGGGCACAGCGTCGCGATGATTCTACCGATGATTTTCTTCCTGGGTATCTGGCACCGTTTCCTGCTGGGGATGGAGCTGTCGCTGCCGCTGTACATCATGCCGGTTTGGTGTCTGTTGCGGACCGAGTCAAAGGGGGCATTCGTTAGTAGCGCGGCAGGACTTTTGACCACTCAGGCCTGCGGGCGCCCCAGGTGGGTGCAGATTGCGCTGCTGCTAGTGACCTATGCCCTCGGCATGTCCGCGCTGATGTTGCTGCCGCGGATGAACCAGCTAGGCTCCGTTCGTGGTGATCGGGCGGTCCAGGGGCGGCTCCTGTCGTGGAATTTCGGCTGGGAGTCTTTCAAGACGTTGCCGAAAGGCCTGGGCTACGGTGAATTCATCAACCGCGCTCCCGTGTACGTTGAGGGCAAGTACCGTATGCGTAAGCCCGCCCACAGTTCCTACGTGGAAGTGGGCGCCGAACTGGGCAAGTCTGGCCTCTTTCTCTGGCTTGGGATCCTCTACTATAGCCTGAAGAGTCTGCTGCGGTCCAGGGGGCGGAATGATCAGGAAGAGCGCATCCGGCGCCTGCTGGTCTGCCTGGTGGTGATCTACATGGTGTCATCGTGGCTGACCAACATTTCCTACCGTGGGAGCTTCTTCATCCAGACGGCGGTGATTGCGGCCCTCTGTCGCCTTAGGCAGCGTCGGCCACAGCCTGACCCGGCGCTGAACGGCAGCGCCGCCGCTGCGGCTGACGGGGACGCGGATTCCGAAATCCGCGCGAGTGGCCTCGCTCCTCTCGGCGGCCTGCCCACGGCAGGGACGCCGGATTCCGCGGAGACGGTTGAGCCGGTTGCGGATGAGGGACCGTCAAGCTGGCTGACGTGGCGCCGCCTGGTGGCCTTCTTGGTGGATATGGCTCTGATCTACGTGATGTACTTGCTGGTGATTCGCGCCTGGCTCTACTTCATGTTGGACTGGAAAGGGGTATAGAGCCAGTTGCAGAACCCCCTCTGCAAGTGGCGCGTTCAGTGTTCGGTGTTCAGGTTCCAAGCTGGACGGCGTTCCCGAATACCGAGACCCGACACCTTGTATGAGACTTCCAGGGCGCAGGCAGGTCGCGGCGCGGGTATGTAGTCGAGCCTTTCGGCTGGCTCTATGGGGGCACGGAACCGGCTAAAGCCTCTACTATGTACGCATCGTGGCGCAGGCCGCAAGTCTCATTCCGGTATGCCCGGCCCCAGCCGGGGGCTGGGCTGAAACCTGACTCTTGCAGAGGTTCTTAAGAGCCTCGTATGAGCATCCGGGCAGCGGGCATGAAGATTGCGGCACAAAGCCGTCAGGGCACGGTTCTCAGGGCAAATGGGTGTGGGCCATGTGTGGCATCTGCGGCGTGGTAGACTGGGGCGGTGGAGAGGTCAATGCTGACCTGCTCTGCCGCATGCGGGACGTCATGGTGACGCGCGGCCCTGACGACGCCGGCCTGCATCTGGAGCCCGGCATCGGCCTGGGGCATCGGCGTCTGAGCATCATCGACCTCAGCCGCGCCGGGCATCAGCCGATGGCGAACGAGGACGGCTGCGTATGGCTTGTCTTTAATGGTGAAATCTACAACTTTGCGGAGCTCCGAGAGGTGCTGGTCGCCGCCGGCCACCGCTTCCGCTCGCGTACGGATACTGAGACCCTGATTCACGGCTATGAACAGTGGGGCATCGACGGGCTGGCCGGCCGCATTGTGGGCATGTTTGCCGTGGCGATCTGGGACCGCCGTACTCGCCTTCTGCATTTGCTCCGTGACCATGTAGGGAAGAAGCCGCTGTTCTACCGCTTGCACCGCGGCCGGCTCAGTTTTGCCAGCGACATCAAGAGCATCTGGATGGCAGCCGGGAAGTCTCTCGATCTCGACGAGAGGGCGCTTGACGAATACCTGTATTACTACTTCATCACGCAACAGCGCTCGATCTACCGGGGCGTGATGAAACTTCCGCCTGGGCACCGGGCCACCTTCAGCGAGGCAGGCGTAGCGCTCCACCGCTTCTGGGTCCCGGACTATTCTGTCAAGGAGAATCGCAGTCCGGACGAATGGCTCGAGGGTATTGACCACTACCTGCGCCAGGCGGTGCGGCGCCGCCTGGTTTCCGATGTGCCTCTCGGGGCTTTCCTCAGTGGCGGGGTCGACAGCAGCGTGGTTTGCGCTGCGATGGCGAAAGAGAGCCCGTCTCGACCCAAGACGTTCACCGTCGGTTTCCGCAACGCTCCGAGCCACGATGAGCGGGGACATGCCAAGGCGGTGGCCCAGTACATCGGTTCCGACCATACCGAGTTGCTGGCGGAAAGCGATGTGTTTGCGCGCTTACCGGCCATCGTCTGGCAGTACGGCGAGCCCTTTGGCGATTCCTCCGCGGTCCCGACCTATTTGATCGCGCAGGCCGCTCGCCGACACGTCAGCGTCGTGTTGACGGGAGACGGCGGAGACGAAGCGTTTGCCGGGTATCAGCGCTATCTGACCGCGGGACGCGACCAGAGCTGGAGTTGGCTGCCAGCGCTGCTCCGACAGCGGGTCTTGCCAAAGGCCGCTGGCGCGCTGGCTCGACAGCTCCCCGTCAATCTGTTGGCGCAACGCTTGCGGGTGGCGACCGACTACGCGGCGGGAAGCCGCGAAGCCCTGGCCGGTAACCTCTGCTGGTGGGACGGCCTGCGAGCCCACCTCTATACCGACACCTGGCGGGCGCAAGTTGCCGACTGGCATCCGGTGTCGGCGCAACACGACCTCCTGCGAGAACTCAACGGCCCGACTCAGATCGATAGGGCTCTGCAATACGTCCTGATGGTGCGCCTGCCCAGCGACTATCTCGCTAAGGTGGATGTGGCCACGATGGCCCATTCACTCGAGGCCAGGTCGCCCTTTCTGGATCTCGATCTCCTGCGGTTTGCCGCCAGGATCCCGGCGGATGTCCTGATGCAGGGCAAGCTCACGAAAGCACTCCTGAAGCGCTACGCTCGAGGGCTGGTTCCTGCCGAGGTCATCGACCGTCCGAAACAAGGCTTTGCCCTGCCTTTGGGCGACTGGTTCCGTACGAGTTGCCGCGGTTTGCTCACAGACGTCCTGCTGTCCCCGGCGGCCCGCGATCGCGGTTATTTCAGGCCGCGCGTCGTGCAGACGGTGCTGGAGCAGCACCTTTCGGGACGGGCCGATCACACCCACCGACTCTGGGCACTGCTGGTGTTCGAAATCTGGAACCGACTCTTTGTGGATGGTTCGCTTCAGCCGGATCAACCGCTTACCGCCGCGGGGCCTGCGGCGTAGGGCGCCTATTGCGGCGGGGCGCAGGTCAGTTCACTAGGTGGTGACCACAGGGTTCAGGGTTCAGGAAACGGCGAGACGGCGAGACGGGGAAACGGCGACTGGAGGAGACGGAGAGGGAGACTGGCGGAGAGGAAAACAGGGTTCAGCCCAGCCCCCGGCTGCGGCCGGACCTACCGGAATGAGACTTGCCGACGCGGTTCCTATTCCGATCCGGCCGGGACGCGCCGGATCGCCTGGAGGGCGGCCCTGCGTGGCC
>CAILKC010000616.1 GCA_903834675.1 uncultured Victivallales bacterium
GCCCGGTAGCGCTTGCCCTCACGGTTGCGCAGGTTGTGGCTCTCGTCGATGATCACGAGCCGGTAGCGGCGCAAGGCGGGAAGCTCATTCTGGACGTTCGTGATGGAGAGGACCTTGGCGTGCAGTTGGTAGCGGTGAGCGTAGTCCTCCCACATCATGGTCAGGTTCTTGGGACAGATGATGAGCGTCTCGAGGAAGAAATCGTCCTCGAACATCTTGGCCAGGGCCGTGGCCGTGATTGTCTTCCCGAGCCCCACAACGTCGCCGATGAGCACACCGCCGCGCCGGTGGAGATGGTGTGCCGCCACCTGTACCGCCTTCTGCTGAAACTCCAGGAGCTGGGTGCGGAAGCGCGCAGAAAGCTGGAACTCGCTGATGCCTGAACGCGCCTCACGCGAGAGATGGTAGGCCATCTTGAGGTAGATGTGGTAAGGCGGGACCACGCGCTCGGAGGCCCAGCTCTGGTCGATCACGTCGATCAATGCGTCGGTGATGTCGATGCACCAGCGCTCACGCCAGCGGTCCTCGAACCAGGCGGCCAGCTTCAGGCAGGCATCGTGGTCGAGGACGTCGACATTGAGCTCGCCCTGCCTCAGCAGTCCGGCGACGGTGAGGTTGCTGCTGCCCAGGTAACCAACGATGGGGCTGACGGCGTCCTCACGAAACAGCAGGTAGAGCTTGGCGTGCAGGGCGTGGAGGAGAAAAAGCCGGACGACCAGTTTGTGCTCTTTGAGCTGACGAGAAAGCTGCCGGAGTGCGGCCTGGTCCTCGCTGGAGGGGAGTCCGTACGTGAGTTGCCGCCGGAACTCAGCCGCCAGATCCTGTTTGAGGCGCAGGGCACTTCGGTTGTCCAGGCGCTCGGGGTCCGAACCAGCACGGAGCCGTTCGCGCAATTCCGCTTCCGGCAGCTTCTGCATCCCGACCAGCAGGCGGCAGCAGTGTCCCGGCGTGCCCTCCCATGCCTCCACGTCGTCGGCCAGGTGTTTCCAGCCACGCAGGTTGAAGTAACCCACGCAGAAGTCGGCACGGAAGGAGGTGGAGAGGGTAGACCGCAGGGCAACGATGAGCTGTTCATTGATGTTGTCGAAGATGCGGGGCATGCGGGGTCCGACCCTCCCTGGCGACCGCCTCCATGACGGACCCCCAACTATGTCCCGCCCGGACGCGCGTGTCAACCGATGCAGCCAGAAGCGCAGGGCTGTTCCAAGAAAGCGCCCCCGCTAGATCTGGCAGGCGTCTGCCATAGTGCTGCTTGCCGCCTTGGAGCCCGCGATGCTCAGACCGTTTCGGGCGGGTTCGCGGTATCCCCAGAGACGGCGGAAGCCCCGACGGTGCCGGGGCAGACTGCCGACTCCAATGCGCCTACCTCCCGGAAAAAGCCCTGCAGGCGGCGGCAGTTAGGCCCGCTCTGCAAGCGCGCCCCGGTCAGACCGCGAGGCTCACCTTGCGCTGCTGCTCGGCGCTGGCGATGGCGGCGAAGACCATGGCCAGGCTCTTGATGTTGTCGGCGGCAGCGGTTTCGGGGGCGCCGCCGTGCTGCACGCAGCGCACGAACTCCATGATGCAGCCCTTGTGGCCGCCATGCATGCCCGCCGGCATGGCTACTGGGATGGGCAGGTCCCGCATCTCGGAGATGAACTTGCCGGTGGCGCCCACGACCTGGGCGCGGAACTGATCGCCGCCGTTCCAGGCGACGCAGCCGCGCTCACCCATGATGCGCCAATCGCACTCCCAGGTGGTGTTGAGGCCCTCGCAGCACCAACTCCCGCGGTAGTTGAACACCACCCCACCACTCATCTCAAAGATGCACTGGGCGCTGGCGTCGTGATCGTACCAGGAGCCGACCGGATTCCATTCATGGCAGTAGACGCTGAGGGGATCGGCGCCGGTGATCAGGCGTCCCTGATCGAAGGAATGGATGGCCATATCCAGCAGCAACACGTGCTTCATACGGTCGCGGAAGCCGCCGAAGTGGGCGCCGAGGTAGAAGTCGGCGTTCACCGTGCTGACACGGCCGATGGCGCCACTGTCGAGGAAGGCGCGCAGGGAGCGAATCTGGGCTTGGTAACGGCGGTTCTGGATGACCGCGAAAAGGCGTCCGGCCCGCTGGGCGGCGGCGACCATGGTACGGGCGTTTTCCAGGGTGTCGGCCAAGGGCTTCTCGCCCAGCACATGGCAGCCGTGTTCGAGGGCGGTCAGCGTCACCGGCAGATGGGCCTCCGGGATGGCGCAGTTGAACACGGCATCCGGGCGGACCTGGCACAGCAGCGCCTGCAAGTCCGTGCTTCGCGGCACGCTAACCAGCCCGTGGGCTTCGGCTACTTTGGCCAGGTTCTCGAGGTTGATGTCCATCAGGCCGACGATCTGCACCTCGGCTTCGCCCTGGATGGCCTTCAGCCAGGCGCCGCAGATGCTGCCGCAGCCTACCAGCACGACGCGAACCGGTGAGGTTGCCATAAGTCATACCCTCCGACAGATGCTCTACGCACGCGTGAGCCACAGTCCCAGAACGCCGACGCCCAGGCAGTAGGCGCCGAACCAGTAGAAGCGCGACCCCGCGAAGACCCGCACCAGCAGGGTGAGGGCGCCATAGCCTACCAGCGCCGACACCACCAGACCACCAGCCAGCGCCGGCAGCGGCAACGCCGCCTGCACCGCCGGATCCAGCGCCTCTCGGATGTGCAGCAACGTGGCGCCGCCCAGCAACGGCAAGACCATCAGGAAGGACAACTCGGCCGCGGCGGCGGGCACCAACCCCTGCCAGCGCGCCGCCGCCAGGGTCGAGCCGCTGCGGCTGATGCCGGGCAGCAGCGCCACCGCCTGCGCCACCCCCATCAGCAGCGCCGAACGCGGTCGCGGCAGGGCGTTGCCCGGTGGCGCGAAACGGGTCGATAGCAGCACCAGCCCGGTGACGCACATCATGGCCGCCGCCAGCCCAGGCTGGTCGAACTGAGCCTCGATACGCTTGCCGAAAAGCGGGTAGACGGCAAGCACGGGAACCGCCGCCACCAGGATGTTCACCGCCATCCCCCAGGCGGCGCGGTCGCGCTGCAGTACACCCAAGATCAGCTCCCAGATGCGCCGCCGATAGTACGCCGCGATCGAGACTAGGGAGCCGGTATGCAGCGCGACCTCCAGCAGCGCGCCATGAGGGGTATGCAGGCCCAGCACCGACTTGGCCAGCACCAGATGGCCGGAGCTGCTGACGGGGAGGAACTCCGTCAGCCCCTGCACCGCACCCAGGACGAGAATGTCAACCGTGGTATTCATGTTGGCCCCTGTTTTGGCGGCGGTCGGACCGGTCTGAGAGCTGGACGCACTGGACGCACTGGACTTACTGGACGCACTGGACATGCGGGATGCAGCACTCGCCGTAGACAATACTTACGGGCGTTCCCAGTGGCCGGACACTGCCGAGCGCCGCACGGCCTCCATCGCCTTCTGAATGGCGACGCCGTGCGCGAGGTCGGGCTCACCCGCCCGGCCCTCGTGTACCGCGGCCACGAACTCGTAAAGGCACTGGACGTGCGCCCGCAACCAGCCGATGCTTACCTTCGGCGCCGGAAAACCGGCTGGCGCCGGGTAGCGCTGGCCGCAGTCGATGCGGGTCCAGCCGCGCGTACCGCCCAGGGGCTGGTCCGGCGCCGCGCCGTCGTAGAACTCCAGGTGGTGCGGATCCATGCTGTTGAAGCGCAGGGCGCCGCGGGTGCCATGCAGATCGGCGCGCAACTCGTCCTCGCTGCCCAAGGCAAGCTTGGTCGCCACGATGGTGCCGATGGCACCCGACGCCAGCCGCACCAGGGCCATCATCGAGTCCTCCGCGTCCACCGCCACCCGCCGAGACGCATCCGCCGCGGCGGGGCGTTCCGGGTAGGCGATCTTGGTGACCGCACTGAGCTCGACGATCTCCCCCGCCAGGAAGGTGGCGAAATCCAGCGCGTGCGAGCCGAGGTCGGCGATCACGCCGCCGCCCGCCGCCGCGCTCAACTTCCACTTCAGCGGGGCACTCGGGGTGACATTGCTGGCATGCAGGAAGCTAATGCGGAACTCCAGGAGGTCGCCGAGTCGGCCCTCACGCACGAGCTGGCGAGCCCGCATGGCCGAGGGAAAGAAGCGGTTCTGGAAGGTCATCTGCGCCGTCCCCCGATAGCCAGCGAGAGCACGCTCCACCCGCAGCGCCTCCGCCAACGTCGCGGTCAAGGGCTTGTCGCAGTAGATGTGCTTGCCGTGGGCCAGCGCCGAGATCAAGGCCTCGGCATGCAGATGATTCGGGCTGCAGATGTGTACCAGGTCAACCGCCGGGTTCTCGGTCACCTCGCGAACCTCGCAGGTGGCCTGCGCCGCGCCCAGAAAATCGCGCGCCGCCGCGGCGCTCTCCGGCCGACTGGTGCAGACGTGCGTCAGGCGCGTGCGGAATGGCAGGTCGGCAAAGAAAAAGGGCAGGTTGACGTGCGCAAAGGCATGCACCTTGCCGATGAAGCCGAAGCCAATGATGCCGACGTTGTAGGTCTTCAAGAGTGCTGTCCAAGTCAGTTCAGAACGCGGTGGTTGGTGGTGCATCCGTGCAGGATCGACCGCGACCATCCGGCACCCGCCAGAACGGGCACAACATACCCCGGAATCGGGCCCGTCCCAACCGCGCCCCGGCGGGTCATTGGCGTCAACCCAATGCGTTGCGGACGCCCTGCGCCCTCTCGAAAGCGGCGTCGAGCCGCCGCAGTCCAAAGAGTCCCGTCGTTGCCGGGACTCGGTACCCTACCGCGTCGGCCGCCAGGCCAAGCTTTGGACTGTCGGTGGCTTGACACCGCTTTCCGGTCACGTGCCCCCGCCAGGGGCACACCGCGCTACCGCGCCCCTGCCTGCTGAACTGGGGCGAGAACGACACGGAAGCCCAAGTGGTCGTACCGGTTGCCCGGGAAACGGTCGTAGGAGTCAAAGCGGAAGGAGGACTTGCAGGGCCAGCCGTTCCAGCTTCCGCCGCGGGCGACGCGGGACGAACCCGCCGCGCACACGGGGTCCGTCGCATCGCCCGCACTATACGAGGCATAGTAGTCCTGACACCACTCCTGGACGTTGCCGTGCATATCGTACAGGCCCCAGGC
>CAILKC010000617.1 GCA_903834675.1 uncultured Victivallales bacterium
AACATAGTATCCGTCCGCCGAAAAGCCAGAGGTCCTGGTCGCCTGGCAGGGCTGTTTCAAGAAACGACCGCCGTCGTCCCGTCGGCAGTGAAAGCGGCGTCGACGGGCCGCGGACGCCGCCCTCTGCCGCACGCACTCCAGATCGCGCCTCGGCCAGGTAGAGTGCGTGTGGCAAGGTCGCCAGACGGCGAGCGCGACACCACTTTGGCTTGGCGCCTGTGCCATGCCTGACAGCGGGTGTTCCCGCGCCAGCCAATACGGCAGACAGACCACGGGATGTTGCGACGCCCAGCCCGGACTGGCTCAGGGGAGCGTAGGGTCAGAGTTGCCCCTGCCCAGTCGTTGCAGAACCTGCCGCACGAGCGGGTTGCCGGGCTTGAGGCGCTCGGCTTCGAGGAGGTGCGCCCGTGCCGGCGCAGCGGCACCAGCCTGCAGACTGAGCAGGGCGCTGTAGAAGTGCCACTCGAAGCCCTCTGCGGGGACGCGCCCCAGGATGGCGGTGTAGCAGGCCCGGGACCTGGCCTCGTCGCCCCGCTGCCCGTAGCCCTCGGCCATCATGGCGTAGACGGCGGCGTTGTTGGTGGGTTCGTGGAACACGGTGGAGTCGAGCTGTGGCGCGATCGCCTCGAAGGCACGCATGGCCTCCTCGACCCGGTCGAGCCGGAAGAGGGCAAAGCCCTGTAGATACAAACCGCGCGACAGCTCCCGTTGCCGGGCCGCCGGGGTCATCCAACCGCCCGTGGCTGCCGCGAGTCGGCCGCCGATGGCCAGGGCTTCTTCGAAGCTGCCGCTATCGAGCAGGATGTCGCCGAGTTGCCCCAGGGCGAAAACGTTGGCGGGCTCGCGCTCGCAGGCGGCCCGGTTCAGCGTCTCGAGGTCTCGCCAGCGGCGGCTGGTGGCAAGGCTCAGCGTGGCGTAGGCGATAGCCAGGGTGGCCAGCCCCGCCAGACACAGCGTCCAGGCTCTCTGGCGGCCGTCCGCGGCCAGCCGCAGCGCCAGGGCCTGGAGCGCCACCGCGGCCAGGGTCCAGAGGAAGATCGAGGGGATGTAGCCGTAGCGATCGGACTGGTCAACGAAGCCCAGCGGGACGATCCCGGAGACGGGGGCGAGAGCCGCGGCATAGGCGAGCAGCGCCGGCAGGACGATGCCAGCGGTCAGGAGCCGCTGTCGGCGCCAGGCGCCGAGCAGCCCCGCCGCAGTGGCCAGGACGGCGGCCAGCAGCAGGGTCAGGCGCAGACCCGAAAACTCGATGCGCGGGTAGATCGGGCAGAGCCGTCCAGGCAGAAAGGTCTGCCAGCCGTACCAGAATAGGTTGTGTACCCCCACCGCAAGCTGCCTCCCCAGCGTGGTCTCATCGACCGGAATGCTCTGGAAGAAGAGCGTTACTGGTACGAAGGCGAGGGAGAGCAGGGCAAACGGCAGCACCCGGCCCAGCGCCGCGCGCCAGGCTGAACGCTCCGGCCAGCGAACCCCGGCGCCGCTCACCGAGTGATGCCACTCGAGCGCGACCAGGACGATGGGCAGACTGATGGCCATGGACTTGGACAGCAGGGCACAGAGGAACAACCCCAGCGCCAGCCAGGGCCAGCGCTTGCGGGTCAGGCAGCGGACATAGGCCAGCAGCGCTAACAGGTAGAACGCCGCGCAGAGCACATCCTTGCGTTCGGATACCCAGACCACCGACTCGACGCGCTGGGGATGGACCGCCCACAACAGCACCGCCAGGAAAGCCGGCAGCGCACGCAGCCGCAGGGAGCGCAGAAAAGCGTAGAAAGCCACCGTCGCGACCGCGTGCCAGAGCAGATTCTGCAGGCGGTAGCCGAACGCGTTCAACCCCCAAAGCGCCTGATCGACCATGTAGGAGATCATGGTCAACGGCAGGTAGCAGAGCACCGCATCATGGGTGAACCAGTAGGCCAGATTGGCCGCGGAGAAGGTCAACCGGGCACGGTTGTTGGTGACGTAGGCGTTGTCGTCCCAACCGTGCAGCAGGCCGAATCCGAGGGTGGGGGCGAAGAGCAACGTCGCCGCGAGCACCAGGGCCAACACGGCCCAGAGGTCATGGCGGCGGTCACCGACGGTAGAAAGCAGCGGCGCCACGGTGGCGGCAGAGGCATTTTGGCGGCGCGAGGTCATGCCTCTTAACATGACCGTGACGCTGGCCGATAGTCAAGGACGTGCCGCTGACAACGCCGCGGTGTGGGCGAAAACCGCGCCTGACGGCGCAGGGGTTTGGCGAAAAGCTATAGTGGGCGAGGGTGGATGTGCGCCCGTGGCCGCTTGGCTTGAGACGTCGTGAAGACATCGCGGTCGGGGCCGATGCCGGTATCGTGCCTGGGTGAACGATGGCACGTGACTTACGGATGGGGTACGGATGATGACACGGTTTCTCCAGGGCAGCGCGCTGCCGGGCCGCGAGGCCGGTTTTGCGGTGGTGTTTGCGGTGGGCCTGCTGGCGGCGTCTGGGCTGGTTGCGGAACCGTCGGCGACGTTGTACCTCAGCGATTTGGCTCGGGCCACGCCGTTGGTCTCGCGGCAAGCCTGGGGCGCGCTGGGACTCGATACGGCCGCAGCGCCGACCGACGGCCGTGCGGCGACGCCGATTCGGATCGGCGAGAAGACTTACGCCAAGGGGCTTGGGCATCACGCCGGTGGCGAGATCGTGGTGCCGGTCAGCCCGGCGTACGTGCGCTTCGTTGCCGAAGTAGGGGTGCAGTGGCAGGGCGGCAAGCGCGGCAGTGTCGTGATGCAGGTCTGGGTCGACGGCGTCAAGCAGTTCGACAGCGGCGTGCGCAGCGACAGCGACGCGACGGTGCCCGTGGAGGTGTCCATCGCCGGCGCCCGCGAACTGCGTCTGGTGGCCACGGACAACGGGGATGGCATCGGCTGCGACATGGCGACCTGGGCCGAGGCGCGGGTGCTGCTGGACGGCAAGGTCCCGAGCTTCGGCCCCGTCACGGTCGAGGTAGGCGGTCTGGCGGCCACCCTCAGCGCCAGTTCGAGTGGCTTCGCCGTGGCCACGGCTGGCAGCGGCCCGCAGATAGCCTTTCTGGCGCCCGCGTCCGCGGCCATCGTCGCGGTGGCCGCCAATGAGGCCGCCCGCCTGGCGGTACCGGTGAACTACGGCAAGCCGCTGCAGGTACGGGTCGTGGCGCGGTTGCTCGACGGCGCCGGGGCCGAGGTTGTCCTGCAATGCGGCGAGACGCAGAGCGCGAAGACCCTGAGCGGGCCGGAGCCGACCACGCTCGAGATGACCGTGCCCGCGGCGCCTCCGGGAACGCTGATAGCGCTGAGCACGAAGGGTGGCGCGGGCGACGCCACCGTGCGCTGGGACAGCCTGAGCGGGCGGGGTGAGGACGGCACGGCGTGGCGCCTGCCCTTGCAGCCCGTGGCCCCGGCCACTGCGGTTCCCGCCATGCTGCCGGCGCTGCGTCCGGGC
>CAILKC010000618.1 GCA_903834675.1 uncultured Victivallales bacterium
CGAGGCCGTTCTTCTCGCAATAGGTGCGGAACCTGACCTTACACGCAGCGCAGTAGCAGGGGTGGCCGTCGAATTCGAAGTTGTCGTCCAGGATCAGGCCGTCAAGCTTCGGGTACTGGTCCAAAAACTGGCTGACGACTTCGAGGTTGCGCGCTTGCAGGGCGGCGTCGAGCGGGCAGGCGCGTTGGTCCTGGGCGGCGGCGCCATTCTTCTCGAGCAGTGGCCCGGTCGTGGCGTTGATGGCCGCGGACTTCTTCCAGGTCATATACAAGCCTCCGACTACCTTGATGCCGCGTTGATGGCAGGCGTCGACGTACTCAGCCAGGTAATCGCCCGCGTAGGCCGCGATCATGCGGTTCGGGGTGTCGCCGGAGACACAAGAGCGGAAGAGGGTGCCGCCGCTGTCATAGCGGAGCAGGGGTTGCACCACGGTCGCCCCCAGCGACACCAGGAAATCGGCCGCCTGCACGGGTGAGTTGAAGCCTCTGACCATCTCGCCGCAGCAGTTGTGTATCCAGGTTTCGACCTGGCGCGTCCTGGCGAGCGGCTCGTAGGTGATCTTCACGGTTGCCGTCTCATTGGCCCCGAGTGCCGCGACCGGCAGCGACAGCGTCCGCAGCGAACCGTTCACCTTCAATTGCGGCTGCTCAACCGGGGTGCCATTCACGGAGACAGCCAGCACCTTGGCCCGCCGGGGCAGATTCACCTCAACCAGGCCCGTCGCCGCCTGCGAGCGGGGGCCGCGCGGCATGAGCCAGGCCAGGAGATTATCCAACAGGCGGTCCGCCAGCTTACGGTCCTGGGTGATGCACTTGCCGTTTTCCGGCCCAAAGCCCAGGACCGCAGACCGGCCCAGGCCGTGCTCCTTCAGTACGCCCAAACACCGACCCTCGACATCCCTGGCCGCCAGCGTGCCGTCGACGAAATCGAAGGCGACCATTTCCAAGCCTACGCCTTCCTTCGTCGCCGCGTCCACCCGCACGTGCCCCACCCACTCGGGGAAGGGCAAGCGGCACTCGCCGAGGCTCTTGGTCAACGGACTATCGAGGAGGGTGATCTCCTTGATGTAGACGCTCCGCGCCTGGCGGACACCGCAGGACTCGAGCAGTTCGGCGCAGCCCATCGGCCCGCCCCAACTGCCGTACAGCGCGCCACCGACGGCCAGGTAGGCCTTCAGTCCGGCCACCTGCTCCGGGGTGAAACTACGCTTGATGTTCGTGGCGACCAGATCGTACGGCTTCAGCGCCTCAGGGTCTGCCAGGCTTGCCGGCTCGCCCCAGACGACCTCGGCATCACGGCGCCGCAGTTCGGCCTGAATCACGCTGTCGTAGTCGTAGTAGGAGTTCTCCGGCCGCACCACCAGGGCACGGTAACCGGCCAACGACATCGGGCCCGCTCCCGGGGCCGGCTGGGCCACGCAGGCGGGCTTCAGGCCAAGGCTCAGACTGCACGCCAGCAGCGGCAGCTTGAGCCAACCCCAGGCGCTACCGCCCGGTCGGCGCCCGTCCTTCGGCACCTCATCTCGCCAGATCAGCGCCTCGGCCCCCACCCCGGTTGAACGGTTTCTCATAATCCCTATCCTTGATGCCAATGCCCAATCTGGAGACGGTACGTTGGCACGTGCCAACGCCCTTACGGCGGCGCTCTGTCCGCCGCGGGCTCAACCACATCCAGGATGCGAGCTGACTCGAAGAACAGTGGATGCTCGCGGTCCTGGCGCAGTTCCTTCATGAGGGGATTCTTGATCTCATCGGGACGGTTCAGCGCGTCGCTGAAGATTGCGTCCAGCACCTCGGCATTCTCTGTCTTGTCGTAAAGGATCGCATACAACACCGGGAAGCGCTCGTCCGGGAGCAGATTCAGTCCACGGCGGATGCCGTCCATCTGATCTTCTTCGTTCAGCCGATCGAACGCCTCTTTGACGCGCTTGGCTTGCGCGTCCGCTGGCACGTCCTTCTGTTCGATCACCTGGTCGACCAGCGACTCCCAGGCGGCGAGCGCCTGTTCGCGCGTCGGCGTCGACGCGCCGCGGGCTCCAACCGCCGCCCGCGAGGTGCCCGCGCCTGAGCGCGCCTCGGACTTCCCGACCCTCGCCGAACGTGCGGCCACTCGGGCCGCGTCGGCCGCCGCCGAACGAGCCGACTTCGGCAGCGCGGCCTTGACGGGCTCGGCCCTCGGCTCGCTCGCCGCCCTCGCCGCGGCGGCATCAGGTCCGCCTCTCCTGGAAGCCAGGAACGCGAGTACCGCCAGCGCGCCGACCAGTACCAGCAAGCCGCTGATCAACCCCCTGTATCGGTTCATGGTCGTGGTGGCCACCGGCTAGGGCTAAGGGACTTCCAGGACGAAATCGTACGACTCGTTGAGGGTGTAGAACACCAGCTTTTCCTGCGCGTTGAGGTACTCCGCCTTGAAGGGCCAGAGGAAGAAGCCCCCGCCTGCCAGCACCGCGTCGTCTGGGTCTATTACCGGCGTCAGCGCGCCCTCGTAGGAGACCTTCTTCGCGACATGCGACCGGGTCTCCGCTCGGTCGGGGTCTGCGGCGGTGTTGTCCACCGCCGAGACGTAGTCGTAGTACAGATTGAACGAGCCACTGAGGAGGCCCGTCGCACGGGCAAAGGCTATCGTCAGTGCGCCGGTATTGGAGACGCCGTCGGCGTTGGTATCGGCCGCATAGTCATAGTCGCCGGTCTCGGGATCCTTGACTGGCGAGTCTGCCCGTGGGGCGCTCAGGCCCGTGCCGACGCCTGTGGCGGGGGTGACGTTCAGGACGATGCTTTCCGCCTCGCCCGAGGGCGCCGTGGCCGCCGCGGCAAAGGAACCCATCTCGGTCGACGATACCCTGCGCGTCTGCTCATCGTTCCAATCCGTCGTCTTGACGGAGGCGACGAGTTCAGGCAGTTCGACGCCGCCCACCACGATGCCGTTCTCATAGTAGGCCCGCAGGTTTCTCAGCTTGTCATACCAGCCGCCCACCACGCTCAACCCCCGCTCGAAGCCGACTCCGTACTCAGCCGTCGCCTGCGGGTTGAGGTTCTCCCAGAGGATCCCACCGCGGTCGTCATTCAAGCGCAGAAACACCGGCCCCTTCTCGGGTTTGACGAAGTCGACGAAGCCAAAGAGACAACCGCCCTTGTACGCCGTCGGGGCGGTGTAGAGCACCGTGAAGACGCTGCCGGTCCCGTCAACAATCAGCGTCCCACTGAGCGACAGCGCGGTGCCATCGGCCAGTTTGCCCGCCGTCCTCACCGCGCCGGCCGGGTCCACGGTGAGGGTCAGGTAGCCGCGGCCGTACCCGTCGGACTTGCTGGTCCCGACGCCCGGGAGAACGGCCGTGTAGTAGCCGATGTAGTC
>CAILKC010000619.1 GCA_903834675.1 uncultured Victivallales bacterium
CCGACGGCTTGTCGAAGCGGGGAGAAACTGCGTCGATGCGCGCCGCGAGGGGGGTGCCGTCGACGTCGACCGGCGGGTACTGCGGCGGGACAAACTCGATCTCGTTGGGGTTCACCGTGGCCTCCATAGTGGTCCTGGATGCGACCGATCGATCACCTGCAAGGACCGTCAGCACCGCGCCCTGCAGCCGTTCCTGACAGCAGTCCGACCGGTTGTAGAGAAGAACCCGCTCGATGGGGACCTCGGCGCCGAGGTCGACTTCCCACCACTCGCCGCCCCGGTTGCCCGCGGAACTCCAGAAGCTGGGGTCGACTCCCCAGGTGTACTCGATGCGGCCATCGACGGCCTTGTCCGGCGTGAACGGCGGCATCGTCGACGAGGCCTTCACGGGTCTGCCGACGGCACTGTTCTTACCGCCAACGTACACCTCCACCTCGGCGAAGTGCAGGTACTCGTGTCGGTCGCCCGATTCGACGCGGATGAACTGGCCCCGGACGGCCGCGCCTGGCACGGGCGCCGACAACAGCAGTCCGGGCAGCGCGAGTCCGCACAACGCAAGCACATGCAGGTGGCTGTTCATGGTGGAATGTAACCTCATGAGAAGGGCGCTGTCTGCCGCTGGCTCACGCCACCTCGGTGTGGGGGACGACCGCGCGGCAGGCACCCCAGGCTGGGCGTTGTCAGCCGTGCCGGATGGCCGTCTCGACCATGGCAAAGTAGTTCTCGGCTGGAATGGCGTCCACGATCGAGTGGCTGGAGGCCAGCACAGTTCGGGATGCGGTCGGCCCTGCCACCCCGCAACGCCGCCACCCGGCGCTCGGCGTCGGGTTCCAGCCGGGCAGCCGGCAGGTCGCACCGTTCACGTATGTCCATGGCGTTCCCTCCCGCCGAGCTTCTGAAAGGCCGCGAAGAAGGCCCAGACGTTCTCCGTCACGCGCGGGGTGTGGAGCATGTTGTTGTCGCGCTTGACTTGTACCCGGCAAGATAGCACGTTCCACCACAGCCATAGGATCTTCACGAGCGAAGCGACGCTCTACGGCGCACCGCTGGCGCGGCCCGGCAGGCCGCCTGAGGCGGGCATCACGGCGGCGCTGTGCGCAGACAAGCGGAGGGACCCATGCAGGGCAACGTAGCATCGCGTTTGCTCGGCCTCATGCTGGCCGGGCTGGTATTCGGGACGGCGGGAGGTGTCGCCATGGCAACCGAGGAGGCGGCCTACAGGGTGGAGAAGACGGACGGGCACTTCCAGGTGCGACAGTACTCGCCCCAGGTGGTCGCGGAGGTGTTGGTTGACGGGACGCTGGAAGAAGCCGGCAACAAGGGGTTCGGCCCCCTGTTCAGCTACATCTCAGGCGCGAACCGAGCCAAGGGGAAGATCCCTATGACCGCGCCCGTCACCCAGCAGCGGGATGGCGAGAAGATCGCCATGACCGCGCCGGTTGGGCAGGAGGCGGTGGGCAACCGCTGGGCCGTCACCTTCATGATGCCGGCCCATACCACGCTCGAGACGCTGCCGGTGCCCACGGACGAGAAGGTACGCCTGCGCGCCATTCCGGCCCGCCGCCTGGCCGCGGTGCGGTACTCCGGCACCTGGAGCCAGCATGGTTACGAGCATCATCTCGCCCAGTTGCGGGAGTGGATGAAGGCGCAGGGCCTGGCCGCTGCCGGTGATCCGATATGGGCACGATACAACGCGCCCTTCACGCCGTGGTTCCTGCGCCGGAACGAGGTCCTCGTGCCGCTGGAACAAGGAGAGCGAAACTGAACCCTACAGCTTACGCGTTCCTGCTTACGGCCATGGCGGGGCTTTGCACCGGCATTGGTAGCGTGTTGGCGTTCTTCACCCACCGCACGAACCGGAGTTTCCTCGCGGTGTCCATGGGGTTTTCCGCCGGCGTCATGCTTTACGTTTCGATGGTGGAAATCCTGCCGAAAGGCCGGATCGCACTTGCTGCGGCGTGGGGGGAGAAGGCCGGTTCATGGGTCGCCGTGCTGGCATTCTTCGGCGGCATGCTCCTGATCGCCCTGGTTGACAAACTGATTCCAGCGCCGGAGAACCCGCATGAGCAGCACGACGTGGAGGAAGTCGACGCCTACGGCCCGGATCGCCCCCGCAAACGGCAAGATCGGGATGCGTCCGCAAGCATGCTGCGCATGGGTGTGCTCACCGCGCTGGCGATCGGCATCCACAATTTCCCCGAAGGCATGGCCACCTTCGTGGTGGCTCTGCGGGAACCCGCGGTGGGCACGGCCATCGCCGTAGCCATTGCCTTGCACAACATTCCCGAAGGCATCGCGGTGTCGATCCCGATCTTCTACGCGACGGGCAGCCGCAAGCGGGCGTTCGTCTACTCGCTCCTCTCGGGCGTGGCCGAACCGGTCGGCGCCGCGATCGGCGGCGGGTTTCTGATCCACTACATGAGCGATGCCGTGTTCGGCATCCTCTTTGCGTTGGTTGCGGGCATCATGGTCTTCATTTCGCTGGACCAGCTCCTGCCAACGGCCGAGAAACACGGTGAACACCACTTGTGCACGTACGGCTTGGTGGCCGGGATGGCGCTCATGGCCGTGAGCCTGCTGTTGTTTCTGAAGTGAGCGCGGGGTTCCCGGTCGCTGTCCATCGCCGCCCGCCGTCAGTCCGGCAGCGACCGCCACTGGGTTCGCGCGATCCAGGGATCGAGGCGCGCCATGACGAAGTGGGCGAAACGCTGCTTCATGCGTATCCACAGCGAACGCTGTCGCTGCCATGGCCCTTCCTGTACCTCGCGACAGTGCTGTCGGCAGTCCCCGAACACGGCGCGCGCCGCCGTCGCCACTTCCCGCCCCTTCAACGCCAGCAGGGCACAGATGCCCGGCACGATGAACAGCATCACGTGGCCGAAGCGGTCGACACTCCGCTGCAGCGGGGTCTTCTCCTGCGGCACGTCCTGGATCGCCACCGCAAGCGTTCCTTGATCGGGACGCTAACGTTGCCCGGGCTCACGCCAACTCAGGTCAGCGAAGGCCGCGAAGAAGGCCCGGACGTTCTCCGTCACGCGCGGGGTGTGCAGCATGTTGTAGAACGGGGCCACAAAGCCGCCGCCGGGGGCGATCTCCTGCATCAGGAAGTGCAGGTGTGCGCGCACGTCGGCGGCCGTGCCGCGGGCGTAGAGGCTCTGCACTGGCATACGGCCCCACAGCGTCAAATCGCGTCCGAACTCCCGCCTGACCCGGCACAGGTCCATGGACCATCGTCATGCTCCTGCGGTCCGGCCTTCACGGCTCTGGGCAACGTGCTGTGAGCGGGTTGGGGCGAGGTCTGACGCTCAGACAAGCCCACTCAGGTTCATCCAGTAGACGCCGCGGTAGCCCTCGTGGATCGAGTCGAAGGTGATGGACTGGCCGTCCGGCATCCAGCGCGGGTGCAGGTCGCAGCGCAGGTCGACGTTGCTCTTGTCGAGGCCGGTGGGCTTTTGCCGGAAGAGGGGCTCGGAGCGGAACCGGCCCAGGGTACAGCCCGTGCCGCGGTCCAGCGAGTAGACGCCGAGCCAGCGCAGGTGGTCCGGCGTGCTCGCACCCGGGTAGCTGTCGTAGAGGATCCAGCGCCCGTCGGGGGAGTACGAGCAGTGTCCGTCATTGGGGAAGAAACCGGCATCGACGACCGTGCGTTCGCCGGTGCGGTCGTTGATGA
>CAILKC010000620.1 GCA_903834675.1 uncultured Victivallales bacterium
GCCGCGGCCGCTCCAGATTGTTTGGACCGCCCGGGGCCTCCCGGGCAGTGGCCGCGGCCGCTCCAGATTGTTTGGACCGCCCGGGGCCTCCCGGGCAGTGGCCGCGAGCCGCGGCCGCTCCACCTTCCGCTTCGCCCGCGCCGCGAACGTTCAGCACCTACTTCATGCGCGGCGGCATCCCGGCCTCGATTCCCGACGCCGTTGCCAGCGAGGGCATCGACTGCGACGACTCCGTCTTCAGCCGCTCCGAATGGCGCTTCCAGCCCGCCGCGGTGAGCAGCCTCTTCGATCGGATCATGGCCAGCGGCCGGCCGTTGGGCGAGGTCGTCAACGGCCGCATCTACTACGGCGTCAAGACCGGCCTCAACGAGGCCTTTATCCTCGACCGGCCCACCCGCGACCGCCTCGTCGCCGCTGACCCTGGCTGCGTCGGCATCATCCGCAAGATGCTCCGCGGCGAAGACTTGCGCCCGTGGTACTATCAAGATGAGGGGCGCTTCCTGATCGTCATGCCCAGTGGCTTCACGCGGCAGGGGATGGGCGCAGCGGGCGCCGCCCAAAGCGGTGTCGAGCCACCGCAGTCCAAAGCGCGGCCTGACGGCTCGCGCGGTGGGGACCCAAGGCCGGACACCGAGTCCCGGCAACGACGGGACTCTTTGGACTGCTGTGGCTTGACGCAGCTTTCCCCCGGGGCGGGGACGCATAGCGGTATCGAGCCAGCGCAGCCTCACGCGCCGGCTGCCGCCTGGGGCTGGATCGCCGCCACCTATCCTGCCATCGCGGCGCACCTGGCCCCGTTTGCGGAGGCCGCACAACGGCGCACCGACCAGGGCGAGTTCTGGTGGGAACTGCGCTCATGTGCCTACTACAGCGCCTTCGACGAGCCCAAGATCCTCTGGCCCGACATCGCCAAGCTGCCGCGGTTCTCGTGGGATACCGGAGGCGCGTACATGAACAACACGGGCTACATCCTGCCTGGAGAGTCGTGGCTGCTGCCAGTCCTAGCGTCCCGCCTGCTTTGGTTCACGGTCAGCCAGGTCGCGACCCCACTGCGACTCAGGGGCGGGTTATGGCAGTTCCGCTGCATTAACCAATTCATGGAGCGCCTGCCCGTCGTCGTCCCCGATGAGGCTGGGAAGCAGGCGCTTGCGGACCTCGCAACCCAGGCCGGCGCCATCGCTCGCGAACGCTACGCTCTACACGAACAGGTCCGGCACCGGCTGCGCAGCGACTTCGCTGCCGGGGGTGGCCTCAACCAGGCCCTGACCGACTGGTGGGAGCTCGACTTCTTCGCCCTCCGCCAGCAGCTCGAAAAGGCCTTCAGGACGCGGATTCCAGTGGCCGAGCGCCAGGACTGGGAGACCACCCTCGCCGGCTGGCAGCAGAGCCACGCCAGCCTCACCACTCGCCTGGTCTCCATTGAGGGCGAGATCAACGACCGCGTCTACGCCCTCTTCGGCCTCGCCCCCGCCGACATCGCTCTCCTCGACGACCACGCCAAGCACGCCATGATCAACTACCCCCTCGGCGAGCCGTGAGCGGGGGAGCGGACCACACCGCTGCTAAGTTCTTAGTGCCCAACCAAAGCGGTGTCGCGGTCGCCTTTCGCGGCCTTTGCCACCGCAGTCCAAAAGAGTCACCGTCAGGTACTGGCGCAGATCAGCAACTCGCCAGCGTATCCTGTCACGTCCACATCGCCGGTGGTGGCATTGAAGGCGAGGTGCGGTTTGCCGTTCAGCGTGACCTCCCGCAAGGGTACACTTCCAGGCGTGCGGAAGCGGACCAGCGTCTTGGCCGGGGCCGAACGCAGCGCCAGGGACACCGTAGCCTCGATGGCATGGCCGTCGGCGCGCGGGGCATAGGCGATGCTGACCGCACCGAAGCACGTCTGCAAGCCCTCGGCGCGGGCGCCGCGCCCGGGGCGCAGCCACTCGCGCGGAAGCGCTTTCCCGAGGTGCAGCACGCCAGGGGTGGCATAGACGAACATGTACTGCAACCACTTGACGGCGTTGGCTTCGTCCGAGGTCTTGAAGTGGGCGCTGTTGGAGACGCCGAGCACCGGGTACGGATGCTCGACCATGGCCGTGATCTCCTCGCGGTAGCAGGCGTTCCAGCAGTTGTAGAACATCCACAGGTAAACCTCGATCTCGTCGCGCTCGAGGTGCGGCATCAGGCCGGCAAGCAGATTGGGCTGGATCGACACCCCGCCGCGGTCGAACCAGGTGCGCTCCGGCAGGTCGACGTTGTAGCCGAACGGCGGATTCATGTAGAGATTGTCCTGGAAGTCATCAAGAATCCAGGCGGCCTGCGGGCTGTCGGGTGCGTAGAGGCCGGAAAGCAACAGATACACGGCGCCCTCGAGCGTCTCGCGGATCCAGCCGCGATCACGCCCCCGGCAGTACAGGCGTGAGGGGTAGTGCGGCACCCAGCGCCCGTCGCGCAGACGCACCAGTGGCGTCAGGCGGCGCATCGTCTCGAAGCCGCGGAGTAGGTCTTGGCGATAGGCGTCGGCCGCTTGGCGGTAGCGCGCTGCCTCCGGGTGCGCGATCGCCTCGAGAGCGCCGGCGGCCGCGTCGCACCCGCGCCAGGTCAGGGCGTTGGTACTGAGCCAGTAACAGTAGTCGTCGACGTCCTCCAGGCCCCCAGCGGGCAGGAAACCGCGCTCCCAGCCGCGCGAATGCGGCTGGGTTTCCAGGGTCTGACGACGCTGCCGGAAGACCCAGTCCAAGCCCTTGATCAGCGGCACGGTCACGCTCCGCAGCCAGGCGGCATCGCCCGTGACCAGGTAGTGCTTGGCGATGATCCACAGAACCCAGCCGTGGTGCTGGCAGTAGCTCTGGCCCTGTTCGAAGCCGCCGGCGCCGTAAAACACGCCATCGATGTCCGAGAAGCGCCCATGGAGCCCGACTGTGCCCTGGTATTCCAGCCACAGCTCGATGCGGCGCCGCGCCTCGTCGTGCAGGCCGCGCTGGTCCAGCTCGTCGATGATCATGCACGACTCGTTGGTGAAGTTGCCATAGGTGCTTGCCCCCACCGAAGTATTGATCAGGCGCGGTTTGCCGGGCACCGCATGGTCGGTGACGTTGACGTGCGCCGGGTGCATCGCATGCACGGCGTTGAGGTGTGCGTTCGGCGTCAGCAGTTGCGCCCCGCGGCCGGCTTCAGCGCGCCAGAACTCGCGGGCCTGGCGGTCGCTGGCCTCAAAGCGCAGACTCCGCAAGACTCGCAACTCGACCTCACGGTCTGCCACGATGAAGGGTATCTTCAACACCAGTTCGGCGGTTTGGCCGGGGGCGAGTTGCTTCTCGAACACCAGCCCGTCGGCGCTGGCGTGGGGTGTTAGATCGGACTCGTACAGACCGCGCAGCACCGGCTGCCCCTGCCAAACGCCCATGATGCGGCCGTCTGCCTCCACGGTCAACGGAGTGCGCGGACTCCGCGGCACCAGGCAGTCGTCCTGCCCCCCCTGGACGCTGCGCCCAGGAATCAATCGATTGACCGAGCGGCCAGAGTTGCCCGAGAAGCCAAGGGGAAGCCGCGCTGTCACCGCTTCCACTCCCTGGTTGCGGACGCTGAGCCGGACCAGCAACACGACCGTGGCATCGCCGGCCAACACCCCGTCCGGACTTGGCGGCAGCAGGGGCACGGCCACGTAGCGCTGCTCCCGCACCAGGCTGCCGTGCTTGAACTGCAGGTTCCAGGCGAACGCCGGCGCAGGGTCAGTGTAGCGCGCGGCCGGAATCCACTCGCCCAGATCAAAGAAGAAGCGGGCGTTGCCTTCGTTGCAGAAGCGCTCCGAGTCGGCGCCGGGCGTCCAGCTGACATTGCGTTGGGTCAGCACGATGTCGCCGTTCGGCTCGATCCAGAAGCGCTGCCGGGCATGCTTGCAGCCCAGCGTGTAGGCCACCGCATGAGCCCGTGGCTGGCCGTGGAAGGCGCCAGACAGGCTCTGCTCGGGCGCCGCGGTGACCTGCTGCCGGATGGTCTTGGTCCCTCGATTCCTGGCCTGGTACTGCGCAAACGTGGTCGGGTCGTCTGCCGCGCTGATGAACACGCCGGCTTCGGCAAACCAGATGGGCCCCTGCTCGCGCAACGCGGTCAGCGACACGGTAAAGGCCTCGTCCTCCAGCGTGAAGGTGAGCTGCCCATCGTCGTCGCTGTACCGGTGCGCCGGTTGCATGCACTCAACCCGCACGAGAAAGAGCCGCGGCCCGCCAGACTGGAGAATCACCCGCCGCCGCCGCACCTCAACCCCGCTCAGAGCGCTGCTGCGAAGTCCGCGCAGGTTGTAGCCCGACAGCGTGATGGCGCCGCCCGGGGTGATGCGCCCCGCATCGAGTTCGACCCGTAACGCCGCCTTGGCCGGAGCGGACTCGGTGTACACTTCAATAGCTTCTACCGTGATCGGCGTTGACGTCTCGAGCCGCACCCCGAGCGTGCGGCGGAAGGTGACGTCATAGGCATCACGCCCAGGATACTCCGCCAACTCCGCCTGCAGCCCCGCGAAGGTGAACTCAAGCGTGCGCTCATCCAGACGCGCCGTATGCACGGTGGCGCGCCGCCAGGTCGCGTTGAACCAATCGTCCAGCGGGCGCCAGCCAAACTGGCACGGATTGGTCCGCTCCATGTCGGCCGGGACCTCGTGGCGAACCTGCGGCCAGGTCTTGTGCAGGTACGACAGCCCGAGATCGGCGGGGGCGGACCCCACACACCGCACCACCACCCGCGTGAGGTCACGTGGTTGCTCGAAACGGACCTCGTTCGGCGCTGTATTGGGCAGCGCGAAGGGAACAATGTCGAACGGTTTCATCTGCTGGCCTACTCCCGTTGCGTACCTTGTTACTGAGAGCCCGCGATTCACCAGGGGCGCCACGACGGACTCGTCCTTTCCCGACACTGGTCACTATAGCTGACCCCGTTATCGCGGCCACCGGACCGCGCCGGGCGGGTGCATGACCAAACTGTCGGAAGGATGAAATCCGAGGGGAATTGCGCCCGCTGATGATATAGGCGCCTATAGCCGCGGTCTTGGCAGGGTTCTCAGCTTCGAAGAAAGTGGGCCGCGAGACTCCCAAGCCAAACTCTGGAACTCGCAGTCTATCCCATCCGTGGAATCCGCGCCATCCGTGGTCAGTCCGGGGTGACTACTCAGGTGCAACTGCCTATCTTGCCCCAACGGGGCTGTGTACCCAAGCCCAGGGTTGGCCGCGGCGTCGGCCTACCCTGGGTGAACAAGGCAGCAAACCCAGTCTAGCCCAACGGGTTGGGTCAGGGTGCCAAGACGCAACCCCGTCGGGCCAGGAGGCCATGACCACCTTTGACCCAGGGTCGCGGCACCCTGGCCGCAACCCTGGGCTCTGAGCCGCAGCCCCGTTGGAGCAGGGAAATGCACCTGAGTTGTAACCTGAGCGAGTTACAGTCGGGGTTTCTAAAGCGGAGACAACCCAGGAATGCTAACCACGGATGACCGTAGAGTAGGCGCGGGGGTTGCCCGCGCCCCTCGTCGAACCGTACCTACAGAATACGGGGACTATGTTCGAAAACGTGATGCGGAAATTTCCGCCCAACAAAGAGATTCTGCCAACGGCTGCTGCAGCCGTTGCAGATCCAGGCATTCGTGGCGGGGTTTGGCCCCGCGCCTCAGGGAGCCGGCGGGGCGGGGACCGTCGGTACGGGTCCTGGGGTCTCGGGGAAGAGCAGTTCCAGGGCCATGAGCATCGCGTGTGCCTGGTGCTGCACGACATCGATACGGACGAACCCGGTATCTTCGGCGGAGAGGATGCCGCCGGTGGCTCTGGGGTCGATCACGTTGCTGGCCAGGAAGTCATTGCGGTCCTGCTGCGGGCCACCAATCTGCCAACTGATCAGGCGGCTCAGCAGGCGTTCGCAGATCCCGCGCAAGGCCTGCATGGCTGCTATATCGCCGCGTTTCCGGGCCACGCGGTAGCCACCCAGCAGCCCCTCGACCGCGTAGGCGGTATTGCCGCGGCGCGACTCGATCTCATGTCGATCGATCAGCCACCAGGAGAGGGCCATGGCCGCATCGCCGACCACGTCCGCGTTCTGCCAACCGGCCTCGACATGCTCGGCAAAGGCGAGACAGCCCCACTGGCAGAAGCCCTTGGTGTCATTCGACATCGGGTCTGATCGCCAGGCTGTAACCGTATAGCGTTCGGCAAGCCGGAGGGCGGTACGCTCGATCTTCGGAATCAGCTCCTTGCGTCCCATGTAGCGCGCGGCCTTGCAGTAGAGCAAGAGAGTCTCGCCGTCGAAGTAGGGGCTGGCAGCGGAATCGCGCTCGTTCGCGGTGACGAGATAACGCGCTCCCCAACCCCCGGTTTCGAGCTCGAGGTGTTGCAGGTATTGCAGGTAGGTGTCCAGCCAGGTCTCGTAGAGTCCCCGCCCCACCGGGGTCAGGTAGTCATCCTGCCCCCTGCACAGTTCGACGATGGCCAGGGAGACCAGGGCGACGCTGCCGGTACTGATCTCGTCCGCCCCCGGATAGACGGGGGCGATGCGGCCCAGCTTCAGGGGCTGGCTGCAGCGGAAGAAGAAGTCGAGGCCGCGGACCACGGCGCGGCGCGTGGACTGGGTATGCCGGTCACGGCCCAAAGAACTGAGGCCCCAGAGTGCCCCGGCCTGACGAACCTGGTTATCATCCTTGACGGGGGCGTTCTCGATGACGTCCAGGGCGTAGGTGAAGTTGCCTTCGGGAAGTTGTTGGTTGAGGAAGTACACGCGAGCCGCCTCGATGCTCTCGATGAGCATCTTGCGGGTCAGCGGCGGCGGGGTGGTGCGCTCGGTCCAGTACGAGCGCGAGGCCCGAGTGTGGATGGCGGCAGGAAAGCTAGGGTCTGCCTCGGCGGCCCTGGCCGAGCGCACTCCAGCCAGCGACATGCACGCCAGCAGAACGACGGCTATACGGCGACCTGTGAGCATGGGGTGTCTCCAGCAGCCAGTGGCGCTCACCGGCCCGTCTCGACGACGAGCTTGCCGCCCTCGATGCGCAGGGCTTTCAGGCCATCGATCTGCTGGCGGAACTCGGGGTTTTGCAGCGCTTGGTCAGCCAGGTTCCGCTGCCGTAATTGCTGCATGATCAGTGGCGGCAGCGGTTGGCCTCGGACCTCGGCCTCGAGCACCCGCAGGTTGAGCGCACCGTTCTCCAGGCGCAGGTCTAAGGTAAAAGTACCGTTGAAGTAGCGGCCTTGAAACCCCGGGATTTGATCCAGCGGAATGCCGGCCTCTACCTTGAGGTGGTTGTCAACGATGGTGAAGAGGGCCCGGCCGCGCAGCTCGCGAACCGCCGGCAGGGTGGACACGATCTGGTTGAGTTGCAGGTCAGTAAAGACGAATTGTTCGCGCCGGCCCTCTTTGACCGCACGCTGGAACTGTTCGACCGTGCGGCTCAGGCGCCGGGCCGTATCGGCATTGGCCTCGGCCACAGATACCGCCTTGAGCTGGGTGTCCGAGAACTCGGCGCGCAGCTTGCGGACCCGCCAATACAGGAAGCCGGCAACCACGCCGCCGATCACTATCAGGGCAAGCGCGGTAACCCCAGCGGCGATCAGGCACCTTTTCAGCAGCGAGCGCGGAGGGCCCGCACGGGGGCCGGGCGGTTTCGACTGCATGGACCGCTCTCCTGTCACCTGAGGACTGTTACCGAAAACCGACCGCCGGATGCGTGACACCCCACCGGGCCCCGTACTGTAGCGATGGACAGGTCACACGCAACCGTGCAGCCGTGGAACGGGCGCACGTCAGCTCCGTAGGGGTTTGCTGGTATGAGAACCGCAGAATGTCGAAGCGCTTCCCATTCCGCCCCGGAGTCCGCCGCGGCGGACAGCGGGCGTTGGAGGGCGCCGCTGCGTCGGCGCCGCGGCGGCCACGCAGGGCCGCCCTCCAGGCGATCCGGCGCGTCCCGGCCGGATCGGAATAGGAACCGCGTCGGCAAGTCTCATTCCGGTATGCCCGGCCGCGGCCCTGAACCCTGAACCCTGAACCCTGAACCCCAGGACCTGAGTAGTCACCACCTACGGAACTGACCTGCGCCCCGCAGACCCTCGACGGCTGGCCGGAGGCCGCGACCGCGGTACATTACCCCTTTCCGCCGCGGACTGGACCGAAGACGCCCCGAGGCGGGGGCGCCAGCCGCCGGAGAGCAGGAACAGACGCTTGCAGAGGGCTCGACACATGGCGAAGATCGCATTCATCGGGGCGGGCAGTTTCGGGTTCACGCGGACGTTGGTGAAGGACATCCTCACCTTCCCGGCGTTGCAGGATGCCACCATCGCGCTGATGGACATCAACCCTGAGCGGCTCGACTACATCACGCGGGCGGTTCAGCGTATCGTCACTGAGGGCAAGTATCCGGCCAAGGTCGTCGCGACGACCAACCAGCGCGAGGCGCTCGCCGGCGCCAACGCGGTGCTATGCACCATCCTCTGCGGCGACGTCGACGTCTGGCGTTACGACATCGAGATACCGAAGAAGTTTGGGGTTGATACCAACGTCGGCGACACGCGTGGGCCGTCGGGCATCTTCCGGGCACTGCGCACGATTCCCACCATGGTCGGCATCTGCAAGGACATGGAGGAACTCTGCCCGCAGGCGCTGCTGCTGAACTACACCAACCCGATGGCGATGCTCTGCCGCGCCATGCAGCGCGAGTCGAAGATCCAGGTTAGCGGCCTCTGTCACAGCGTGCAGGGCACGGCCCACATGCTGGCGAACTGGATCAAGGCGCCGGTCAACGAGATCGAGTACGTCTGCGCCGGCATCAACCACCAAGCCTTTTACCTGAAGTTCGAGTGGAATGGCCAGGATGCCTACCCGCTGATCCGCAAGGCCATGAAGCGGTCCGAGGTCTACAACGAGGAGCAGGTGCGCAACGAGATGTTCCTCGCCCTCGGCTACTACGTCACCGAGTCCAGCGGTCACAACAGCGAGTACAACGCCTGGTTCCGCAAGCGCCCCGACCTGATCGAGAAGTACTGCACCCACGGCACCGGCTGGAACCCGGGCGAATACGCCTACATCCTGAAGAGCTACCAGGAGCGCGGCAGGACCTGGAAGAAGCAGATCACCGACTGGCTGGAGGACCCGAAGCCGCTGAACCTGCAACGCGGCCATGAGTATGCGGCCAGCATCATCAACGCCTACATGGGCGGCGAGCCCTTCGAGTTCAATGGGAATGTGCCAAACACAGGGCTGATCACCAACCTGCCCGACGGCGTCTGCGTCGAGGTGCCGGTGGTGGCCAACCGTCGGGGGTTGAACTCGATCCACGTTGGCGCTCTGCCCGCCCAGCTTGCGGCCCTGGTCAATACCAGTGTCGCGATCGAGGAAATGGCCGTCGAGGCGGCGCTGACCGGGAATGCGGAGATGGTCTACCACGCCATCTGCTACGACCCGCTCACCGCAGCAGTGCTATCGCTGGCCGAGATCCGCGACCTGGTCAAGGCCATGCTGAAGAAGAACAAGCCGCACCTGCCGCAGTTCAAGACCGTGACCTTCTGAGTTCCGCCCCCGGGGCGGGTTCGGAGAGTGAGTCGTAGGTGGAATCAGGTTCGCGCGGGGGCCATAGTCTGGGCCGCGTTGTGCTGCGGTGTTCTGGATCCGGCGGTCCGCCCTGGCCCTGCCGGGGGCTTTCGCCGTCTCGGGGTCTTGCGGACGGCGGTCTTGCAGACGGGGGATACCGCGAACCCGCCCGGAACGGGCTTGGCATCGCGGGCTCCAGGGAGGCAAGCGGGGTCAGGGCAGACGCCTGACAGATCCAGCGGGGGGCTCATTCTTGAAACCGCCCTGTTCAGCGCCCAGTGCGGCTAGTTCTGGGCCGTGCTATAGGATTGAAGCGTCTGTGGCCGTGCCGCACGACCCTGATTTCAGCGTTCGGCGAGGGTTTCTCAGGAGTCGCACCTATGCGTGTGTCGCACCCGTTCCTGCTTGCGCTCGCGGGGCTCTGGTTGCTGGCGGCGCCGGCGGTCTTGCTGGTTGCGGCGGACTGGCCCCTGTGGCGCTACGACGCGCAGCGTTCGGCCGTCACGCCGGAACGCCTGCCCGAGACCCTGCGTTTGGCCTGGTCGCGCCGCCTGCCTGCACCCGCGCCTGCCTGGGACGACGCGCAACTCGGATTTGATCTGGTCGATACCCCGGTGATCGTGGGCAACCGGCTGTTTGTGGGGTCGTCTCGGAACGGTTGTCTGGTCGCGCTCGATGCGGTCACGGGAGAGGAGTTGTGGCGCTTCTGGACCGATGGGCCGGTCCGTCTGCCGCCCGCGGCGCACGGCGCCCATGTCTTCGTTGCCTCTGACGACGGGTATCTCTACGGCGTCGACCAGGCGACCGGTAAAGAGGTCTGGCGGTTCTTCGCTGGCCTGTCGTCCCAGGCGCTGCTTGCCAATAGCCGGATCGCCTCAATGTGGGCCGTCCGTGGGGGGCCCGTGCTGGCCAACGGCAGGTTGTACTTCGCCGCCGGGGTCTGGCCGTTCATGGGCGTCTCTATCTACGCGCTGGACCCGGAGTCTGGGCGCACGGTCTGGGTCAACGACAGCGCCGGCGTCTTTGGCACCAACCAGGGCTACGATCAGTACAAGCAGTATTGGGGCGTGTCACCGCAGGGCGCCCTGGCAGTCTGCGGCGAGACGCTGGTAGTCCCCTCCTGCCGGGCGCAACCCTTGCTTCTCGACGCCGGCAGTGGCGCCCTGCAACGCGCCGAGGCGGGCTGGAAGTCCTACGGGGGCGGGGGCGATTCGCGCTTGGCCGTAGCCGCTGCGTACCTCTTCGTCGGTGGCTTCATCTTCGACCGCGAGAAGATGCTGCCGATCTGCCTCAACGCCGCCGACTCCATGCTCAACCCGCTGCCCGTTCTGCCCCTTCTCGACGGCAACCGGCTCGGCGTCGCGACGGCCAAGACGCTGGAGCTCTACGACCTGACCGAGGCCAAACGCCAGGTGTACACGGGAAGCTATGGCGTGCGCCTGGTGCGTACCGACGCCGCCAGCCTTTGGCGGGTGGCACTCGCCTCGCCGCCGACCGCCATGATCAAGGCGGGCGACCGTTTCTACCTGGGCGGCGTCGGCAAACTGCTGGCCCTGGCCGCCAACCCAGCGCCAGGGGTGGCGCCCGCCCCGCTCTGGCAGCAGGACCTCGAGGGCACCCCGCTGGAACTGGCCGCGGCTAACGGAAGGCTGTTCGTCACCACCCGCGAGGGACGCCTGTACTGCTTCGCCGCAGATGCCACCGACGCGCCCCCCCCGGACTGGCCACGTCCAGAAACCGCCCTCGTCCCCGCCCCGCGCTGGGAGGCCGCGGCCCGCCAGCTTCTCGACCAAACCGGCGTCACCTCCGGCTATGCGGTCATCCTGGGGCTCGCCGACGGTGGCTTGGTCACGGAATGGCTGCGGACTACGCAACTCGAGGTTATTGCCTTGGACGCCAACCCTGAAACGGTCCGGGCCTTGCGGGAACGCCTGGCGGCGGCTGGTCTGCTGGGGCCGCGCGCCGCGGTTCTCCAGTGCGACCCTTTTGGGGCGGCGTTGCCGCCGTATCTGGCCAGCCTGATCGCCAGTGAACGGCCTGACCTGATCGCGGCCACGCCCGCAGCTCGTCTGGCCCGTGCCGTGTTTCCCACCCTGCGCCCGTACGGCGGCGTAGCGCATCTGCCGTTAGCGGAGAGCTTGCGAACGGCGCTGGAACGTGAAGTCCAAGCCCTCTGCCCGGGTGAGGCACGCTTCCAGACGATGGGCGAGGCCACAGTTATCACCCGGCCGGCGGCGTTGCCCGAGGCCAGCGATTGGACACACGATGCGGCAGACCCAGGCAATACCTGGATGAGCCGCGATGCTCTCGTCAAAGCGCCGCTCGGAGTGCTCTGGTTTGGCGGGCCGACCGAAAAGAGCGACCTCTACCGCGGGCGCCACAGCGACCCGCCCACGGCGCGCTTTGCCGACGGTCGGCTCTTCATCTATGGAAATGGCACCGTCAGCGCCGTCGATGCCTACACCGGCCGCATCCTCTGGCAGCGCGGCATGCCCAAGACCAGGCCATTCCAGAATGCCCGCGCCTTCGCCCGCGGCGGCGAGTTCCCCGACTGCAACGGCGGCACCTCGGCTACGGCCTGGTATGTCGCCCTGGCCGACAGCCTGTACCTCGCCTACGGCCAAGTGTGCGAGGTATGGGACCCCGCCACGGGCAAGACGCTCCGTGAGTTCCGCCTCCCGCCTGATGGTGGCGCCGGCGACGATCTGTTCTGGGGCGATCTGCGCGTCGAGGGCGAGGTCCTGATCGCCGGCGCCCAGTTCCCCGAGGAAGACCAGATGTCGGTCTTTGGACCTGACGATCTGGCGGATGCCTCGCCCGCTGACCTGCCGCCGCTGCTGAGTTCCCTGCGCGAGTGGGCGCCACTGCGTGACGAGACGGCGCTCACGAGCGCTGCCGCTGCCGCCGGGGGCGCCGCGGTGCTCGCCCTGAACCGACTCCTCGGCGAGCCCGCCTTGGACACCATCATGCCCGCCCAGTTCGTTGCCGCGGTCAGCGTCGCCGACGACCGTGGCAAGGCCATTGCCAGCGCCCTCGCGGCGCTGAAGAAACACCGCGAGCGCCAAGCCTATGCGTACACCCCCTATCTGAGTACCGCCAGTCTGAACCGCGGCCTCCTCGAAGCCTGCTACCCGCAGGTGCGCCGCCGCGCGCCAGTGCTCTACTGGCACAACCTCTACCCCTGGGATGGTACCTACACCCGCCAACTGGTCGGACTTCAGCGCCATACCGGCGCTCTGCTCTGGCGCCAACGCGCCCAAGACAGTTTCCCCCAGAAGTCGATCGCGGCCGGCAAGGGTCGGGTCTTCTGCATTGACCGCCTGGATGCGGACCTGGAAGCACACCTCGCCCGCCGCAGCGCCCCGCCCGCCCGCTGCGCCGCGATTAAGGCGTTCGACCTGACCAGCGGCCAAGCGCTCTGGTCCGTCGAGGGCGACATTCCCGGCTACCACCTGATGTACAGCGCCGAGAACGATATCCTTGTGGCCCCCAGTGCCCATGATCCCGACCCGGCTGCCTGGAGCCGGAAAAGCCGGCAACAGTGGGTCCGACTGACCGCCTACCGCGGCGCGGATGGCACGGTCCTCTGGGACAAGAAACTCGAACTCGACCGTACTAGCGGCCGCCACCGGATGTGGTACAACTGGCTGCTGTGCAAGGATAGGGTCGTGGTCGAGTCGTACTACGACACACATGCTGACTTCTACGGTTTCGACCTGCGCACGGGCGAATCGCAGACGCGGCAGAGCCCCCTCACCGACGTGGAAATCCCCTGGAGCGCACAACGCCGCGGCGGCTGTACCAAGAACCTGAGTTGTCCGAACCTGCTGCTCTTTCGGTCCAGCACCGCCGGCTACTACGATACCGCCAACGACGGCGGCACCGTGAATCTCACCGGGTTCCGGACCGGCTGCAAGAACAGCCTCATCCCCGCCGGCGGCATCGTCAACGCCCCGAACTATGCCTCCGGTTGCACCTGCAACTACCCCGTGTTTACCGCCTTGGCGTTACGGCACATGCCCGAGGTCGAAACCTGGTCGACCAGCAACTACACCTACGACGGCGCTGCGGTCACCCGCCTCGGCCTGAACCTTGGCGCCCCCGGCGACCGGCGCGCCCCGGATGGGACCTTCTGGCTCGACTACCCCAGCGTCGGCGGTCCCTCTCCTGACCTCCCCGTCCAGATTGAGCCGACCTCGCCGGAATGGTTCTACCGGCATTCGGCCAGGATCCGAGGCGGCCCGCTGCCCTGGGTCACCGCCTCAGGCGCAGAAGGCCTGACCTCGCTGAAGCTGACGCTGCGCTCCGCCGCGAAAGGGGCCGGTTCGCCGCCGACCGCGCGCCTCTATACCGTCCGACTCTTCTTCGCCGAGAACACCGCCGCCGCACCCGGGGCGCGCGTCTTCGCCGTCGCGCTGCAGGGCAAGACGGTCATCGAAGCGCTCGATCTCGCTCATGAGGTCGGTCGCGACCTGGGCCTGGTCAAGGAATTCCACGGCGTCGAGGCCGACACCACGCTGACGGTCAGCCTGGTTCCCAAGACCGGCAAGACTCTCCTCTGCGGTATCGAACTGCGCTGCGATTGAGGCCTTACCCAACCCCTCACACACCCTTGCGCCTGAGGCCGCGGCGCGCTACGTTGCCCGGTCGGAAAGCGAGATTCCTATCAGTGATTGCCTGAAAAGCGCCGGGACGGATGTGGCCTTGCCGGAGGATGCTCCCACCAAGGCCCGGGCCTGCTGTCCACGCTGCGACAAGCCCGTGGTCGTCTGCTATTGCGCTCACCTGCACCAGGTGGCGACCCTGACCCGCATCCTTCTTCTGCAACACCCCCGTGAAGAGCAGATGAAAGTGGGGACGGCGCGCATGGCGCATCTGTCCCTGCCCAACTCCGTGTTGCGGATCGGCCTTGATTTCTCTGACGATGCCGTGGTCAAGGCGGAGTTGGCGGATGCACGCCCGACCTACGTTCTCTTTCCCACCCCTGACGCCCTCGACATTCGCGTCCTGCGGGGCGTGCCCTCGGTCCGCTTGATCGTCCTTGATGGAACCTGGCGTCAAGCCCGCAAACTGTTGAAACTGAACCCGTGGCTGCAACGTTTACCAGCCGTCGCCTTTACCCCGACCCATCCCAGCGAATACCAGATTCGCAAGCAGCCTGCCGAACACTGCGTTTCCACGATTGAAGCCTTGGGCGAGGCCCTCCGTCTGATCGAACCCGACGGCCTGCCGGTTGACGGGCTGCTGGAGCCGTTTCGCGCCATGGTGGAGCAGCAGCAATGGTATCAGGTACAAGTGGGCCATCGCCGCAGCCGTCACCACCGGCAACCCTCACGCCGGAAGCCGCCTTTCGCCCGCTTGATCCAGGACTACAGCCGAATCGTCTGCGTGCAGGGGGAAGCCAATGCCTGGGCCCTCCGGGATCCCCAACGCCACGAGCCCAGCATTGTGCATTGGGTCGCCCACCGGCCCGCCAGCGGCGAGAGCTACGAGGCCATCGTGGCGCCGAGCGGTCCGCTTGCCCCCTTGACCTCGCGCCACATCGGACTTAGCGAAGCTCAACTCCTGGCGGGCCTGAGTCCTGAGGCCTGGAAGCGTTCGTGGCAGGCCTTCCTCCGGCCCGATGACGTGCTGTTGCACTGGGGCCATCATTACCACAATGTGGCTCAGCAGGATGGTCTGTCGCTGCCCGACGACACCGTTGACCTGCGTTCCCTTTCCGCCGCGGACCTGCGCCGTCGCAGCGGGACCACCGAAGCCTTGTTGGAGCGCGTCGCGCCCGGCAGTCCGGTGGCTGACCTCGGCTTTCAAGGTCGCGCCGGCCAGCGTCTGGCAAACCTGGTAGCGCTGGTCAAGGTTCTGGTTTCCAGCCCGCTCCAACGGGTCGGAAACTAATGAAATGGCCCTGCGTCGCCGCCGAGCCGAAGGCGCGGCGGCGACGCCACCGCAA